>VGIR01000009.1 GCA_016867815.1 candidate division WOR-3 bacterium
CGATTCAGGCCTATCTCACGGCGGCGGTGATGAACTTGAAGTGCCTGGCGGCACTCCTTCTCATGCTCCTCAGTTGGTTCTTCAGGCCGAGGCCAACATCAGACCAGCCGATACCAGCATCGTCACCAATCTAAGGGTGGTTTCTCAACAGCCCCAGTATCCCTGATTCGCCCGAGGAAGGTCGCTCGGTTGCCAGCACCGCACCTCCGATGTGCTTGTGCACGAGTGAGAACATTAGACCGGTAGCCCGCTTAGTCAAGCTGGTTTGTCAGACGCGTGTGCGTAGGACGGCGATTCTACAACGCTGTAGGATGGCGCGGAAGCCGAGAATCGGTCTTAAGTTCAGCACTCTCAATTCACTATTCGCTGCTGCCCCGAGATGACTCCCCCGCCCCCCGGACAGTATACAGGATTCAGTAGACAGGAGTCAGGGAGGCTGTCTCGGACATTGTCTGGCGGACTCCTTCGTCCTCTGTCCGGAGAGGAGTCTGGAGAAGAGCCTGACCGGGAGTTCCGGAGTCTGTGTGCCAAGCAGCAGGGGATGCAACTCGCCGGTCTGCAGTCCGGGTTCTTCTCCACTGAGTCCGGCCGCTTGTGGCCCGAACAGCAGTCGAGGCAGCAGTCCGGGTTGCGTGCGGGTCAATCTCCGGACTTGCCTGCCGGTCTGTTTCCCGTTCAGTCTTGTTCGCCGGCCCGCCAACGCGGGTGGATCGACTGCCGTGTGTGCCGTGAGACGTGCTGGTTTCGGGAGTAATGCGACTTCGTCCATATGTAGTGGTTTAACCGTTTCTGACACAATTCTGCCGTGGGGGGGATGACCCGGAGGCTGCCTGGTGAGCTGCAGTCGCCGACGCAGTGCCGGATGCACTGACTCATGGAATCACCGGTGCCTTGGCCCGAGAAATGACCCAAGCAATGACGCGAGCTTTTGCTGGTGCAATGACGCGAGCGATTTCGTGAGCTTTGACTTGTGCAATGTCGCGCGCAATGAACGATGGAGGTTGAGGTCGAGGTTAAGGTCGAGTGCAGGACGGAATCGCCGATGCAGTTGAGTACGCGGTGAACGATGGGTCTGCCGGTGCTTCGACCCATGCTTCGCCGTGTGCCTAGCGAGGTTCAATCGCGCTTGCGGCGCGAGCTTTCCAGTTTCCGGCCGATTCTGATGGAATCTCAGGTGTTTGCTCCGAACAACAGAGGTCGGCTCGCGCGCCAGGCGTGCCGGGCGACATCGGTCCTGTAGTGTCCTGATTCACCGCTACTTAGCCGCGTCGGCGGCTCGTATTGACACGGTGATGCCGGGTACTAAAATGTACATGGGAGTGGCGGTTCGCCGCCTTTCCAAGCGGTAAGCATATATCTATGTATGAAACCGGTCATGCTTATACCAAATCGCGCCTCAGCGCATAACCACAGAGGAGGAACTGTGCGCAAGTTCAAGAGGCTCTTTCCCGTCTTTCTGGTCACAATTCTGCTGGCAGGTTGGACTATGGCTCAAGCCGCGGGAGCGGCCGGAGTCGTCCAGTGCCAGGGCGCAGGGATATCGAAGACGCAGCCAATTCCCGGCTACAGCCACGCCCCTGGCCCGCTACGGCTCGACTTCGGGACCGTGGTCAGGGACACCGCAGACGAGCATAGCATTGAGCCGGGCAAATGGGAGGCCCCGCGCTACGGCTCCCTGTGGAACTCGGTCTTCACCTGGAGCTGGTTCAGTCTGCTGATTTCGCGATAGGATTCGACCCGTGGCCTGAGAAGGTGCCATGAAACCATCCAGCAGCACAGGAGGCACGGCGATGTCGCCGCTTCTGGCTGAGATGGAACGAGTGATAACCGGGATCGCCGACCTGAACCGGCGCAGCGCCTACGCCGCGCTTGAATCCGCCTTCGGCGGCTTGAAGGCGGCGTCCGCGAGGTTGAGCGAAGCCGAGACTTCGGAGTTCATCGAGATGGTCCACCTGGTCCTGCTGCAGTTCGCGCGCGGCGAGACCATCCGTGTCTCCGGTCCCCGGCAGGCCCGAGAGTTAGACGTCTGCCTGAAGTATGACGATGTCTACGAGGCCGCCCTGTACCGGGCGATGGAATTCCCGGCCCGCAATCTGTTCGACCACCTGGAGGAGTACACGCCCCACCAGTACCTGCATGCCGCCCTGCGGGTCATGGGCAAGGAGTACTACCGGGTACTCAAGGATTCTTACCACACCGACAGCATCCTCGAGGAGGCGGTGGCGATGAGAGATGACGAGCCGGGCGCCCCGGCATTCGCGGGACCTGAGGAAGCCGCGGGCCGAGCCGACGGCGACTGCTCTCCGGAGGCACTGACTGTAGTCGGGCCGGAAGAGGAGATACCGACTGCGCACCTGCCCGAGGACCTGTCCGGGCAGTCAGCCGACGAGGAGCTGTTCTACAACTGGCATGACGGGAACCTGTCGCGCCTGGAATTGACGCGGTTCTACGGTCTGACCATGGAGCGGGTGAACCAGGCACTGCTGCGCGTCGCGCTCATGCACGAGAACGGCCGGCACTACGGTATGGTCAAGTGGCTGATAGAGATGGGCGAGGACGGTGACATTATCTGGCTTCTGTCCAAGGGTATGACGGCCGCGGACGTCGGACAGAAGGTACACCGGAACCAGTGGGTCGTGTACAAGCACCGGGACGCGGTGCTGAGGCGTTTCAAGGTGCTGCGGCTGGCGGGCGCGGAGGGGAGGGCCTTCTGCGCCAGGCTGTTCGGTCTGCACGCCGGTGCGGACCCCGGGAAACACGTCCCCCCGGCTTCCCGCGACTGGGCGGTGAAGATGGGCCTGATGGCATCAGGAACCGAGGCCACGGCCCCACCGGGCTAGGCGCACGCTGAGAGGATATGTGTGTCCGCGGACCCGGTGATTCGCCCCCAGAACTGCAGCCTGGTCCGGACGCTGATTGCCGACTGGGCAAAAACCAAAGGCAAGCCATTTCCCTACCTGCAGGTCGGTGAGCACCTGGCGCAGTGTCCCGCCTGCCTGTCGTGGGCTACTGCCATCGCCTATCAACCCACCGACCATTACGTCCGCGCCCTGCGCCTGCGGCTCTCCTGGGTAATCAGCATACTCGGTCAGTCGGTCCTCCGCGCCTGGTCCAATAACCAGGACCTGAAGTTCGACCTCGTGCGCGCGCAGGACCCCGCAGGGGTGCGGGACAGGGTCGGCCGACGCCTGTCCCAGTGCGAGAGTTTCAATCCCGAGATGAAGGAGCAGGTGTCCCAGATCCGCGAGTTGATGCCCGATCTCGCCACCGGCGCGCCGCCCGGCGGGCTGGAGCCGTACGCGCTGGCGCGCTACTTCCTTGAAACCGCGCTGGCGATGGCGCCGCAATCCGAGCAGCGCCTGAAGCTCCTGGATCAGCTCGGTATCGTCGAGTTCACGCGGGCGGTGGGCGAACAGCGGGCGGGTAGCAAGGAGAAGGCAGACCGTCATTTCCAGCAGGCCAAGGAGCGCTACCAACAAGTCCTGGCGGCAGACGTCGGGGATGGCACGCAGGCCAGGGAGCTGAAGGTCGGCGAGAAGATCGACCGGGTCTCGGCCCGTCTCAGCCTCGCCCAGGTTGAGTATGTACAGGGCGACCACTCCCCGGCTGCCCTGCAGAAGGCGATCGAGCACTGCATCGGTGCGCAACGGCTGGTCTCCGAGCTGGGTCTGGCCGAGGAGGAGTTCACCCGCATACAGAGCAATCTGCTGATCTGCTACCTGCGGCTGTTCCTCGACCACGACCAAACCGAAGGGTACGCCCAGGCGCAGCGGCTGGCCAGGGAAACGTGCGCCGAACCCGACGTCGCGCGAGTTTTCCTGAAGCGATGGGTAGCAGACGGCGAAGATCCGGAACTGGCGCAGCTGCTTTCGTCCCCGCGGGCAAGAGACCTGTCAGATTATCTGCGGGCCGAGGCGCAGCGAGTCCTGCGCGCCGAAGCAGTCGCGGCGAGCTGAGAGCGATGGCACAATCGGCGATTCCCGGCGCGGTCGGGCGGCCGCCCGGAACCGGTGCTCTGCTTGACACTCGGGTTTTCCGGCCTAAAGTTCTCCCTGACCCGGGCCTTGGCTGGCCCGAGTCGGTGGCCGGTATCGCGATCGGGCTCATGGAGATGAGCCGGCGCGGTTTGGCCGGTTGACAGCCTGACGGTTGCCAACCGGACTGTCCGTTGAGGGATCCCGGCGGACGCGAGGCGCTCCAGAGCGAGGCCGAGCTGCCGGGCTCCAAGTGAATGGTGTATAGTTAAAGTTGCCGCACAGCCGGTAAAGGGAAAGTTCCCGGTAGGGGACTCGTCCCGGGACGGCGACGCGGCGAGTGAGCAAAGGGAGGCAGAATGAGTCTGTGGTGTGTACAGAGCGGGCGCCATCGGCGGCAGCGGCTGGCCGGGGCGGCGCTGTGCGCGCTGCTGGCCGTAGCTTTTTTCGGCTGCGGCCGGACCGCGCCGGAGGGATTCTGGGAGCCGACCAAGGACGACACGGCCGGAATAAAGGCGGTGATCGAGGCGAACAAGGGCTACTTCCGGACCGGGCTGGCGGAACTGGCCATGATGATGTGCGACACCGCTCTGCCGGGCACGACGCGTATGATCCTCGGCGACGAGCTGCTGGGCAACCGGTTCAAGGGCAGGTACCGGCTGGATGCGATGGAGCACGTGCTCGACTCGCAGGCATTCAAGTACACGTTCATCGCCGGGCTGAACCTCGACAGCCTGATGCGGGTTGACTCCCTGCGGAACCCCTGGGAGACGACCTGGGTCGAACCCGGTTCCGAGACCACGTGCACCGTGACCATGGCCGAGACGATCTTCGGAACGCTGGTCACCCACGCGTGGAAAAAGACCACCTATCTGTATGATTCGCAGATCGTCATCTCGCCGACGGAGACGCTGCGTCTCCCGTTCTACTCGGCCGTGATGGATTCTTGCGACACCACCATCACCAAGCCGATAGCCGGCGCCTCATTTGAGGGCTGCGTGCTGAAGAAGGAGGACGGCGAGTGGACGCTCTGGAAGATGGCCGGCGGCGGGCGGTTCTATGCGCCCGGTCCGGACGACGCGCCCTACATCGTCCGTTTCGCCCTCAAGACCGCGGATAACCGGGTGGACACGGTGAACCTGCGGCCGGACACCACCCATTACGGGATCCAGCGGTTCTACTCCGTCGACGACCAGCTACTGACTTATTCCGTCGGCGACCGGGTGACGGTGACAAGCCTGTTCACGAACATGGGCGACGCCTTTGACTACCTCTACTTCAACGGGAAGCGGTACGAGTTCCGTGATACCTTGAAGTTCGATTCGCTGAGCCCCGGCAGCATCTACCGGTTGTCGCTGGAGCATATTCCCGCGCCCGTGCTCTGGGACGTGGACGGCGACTACAGCGCCACCACCTGGGGCATACCGATCCGGATTCAGTAGGAGAGGAGGCTGGAGATGAAAAGCTTAAGACTTCGTACTTCGTTCCTGGTCCTGGCCGTGCTGGCTATCGCCGGCATCGCCCTGGCCGCCAACACCGGGACTGTCGCCGGCCGGGTGACTGACAGGCAGACCGGCGAGCCGCTGATCGGTGCCAGCGTAGTGGTCGACGGCACCGAACTCGGGAACGCCACCGACCTCAACGGTCAGTACCAGATCATCAACATACCGCCCGGCACGTACAGCTTGACGGCGTCCTACACCGGCTACAACGATCTCAAGTCCACGGGCGTGCTCGTCGTCCAGGACAACGCCACGACCGTCGACTTCAAGTTGTCGGTGACGGTGATCGAGCTCAAGAAGGTGATCGAGGTCGTCGCCAAGAAGAAGGAACTGGTGACACGTTCCGCCGTGTCGGTGGAAAGAGTCATCACTTCCGAGGACTTCAAGCGGCTGCCGGTGACGAGCCTTTCCGACCTGGTCGGGATGCAGGCGGGCGTCTCCCAGTCCAATCGCGGCGGGTGGACCCACATCCGCGGCGGCCGGTTCAATGACGTGGCCTATCTGGTCGACGGCGTGTCCGCCCAGGACGCGCTGGTCGGCACGCTTTGGTCATCGCCGAAGCCGACCACCGACGCTCTGCAGTCAGTCGTCGTGATCACCGGCGGTTTCGACGCCGAGTATGGTTCTGCCATGTCCGGCATCATCAAGGCCGTGACCAAGGAGGGCGGGACCAGGACGACCGGTCGCCTCGGTTACACAACCGACGACGTCTTCCCGGCCAACTCCGGCTACAACTACGGCTATAACCGGCTGACGTTCTCGCTGGGCGGGCCGACGCCGATCTGGAAGCGCCTTCGCTACTTCCTGTCGACCGAGTACCTGAAGACGGACGATGCCTCGGGAATCCGCTACAAAATCAACTCGCCCCGCGGCGAGTACGCGGTCGAGGGCAAGCTCACCCTGCAGATGCCGAAGGAGTTCGGCCTGACCCGGGAAGGGCTGAAGTTCACCCTGGACGGCTACCACTCGAACTACCAGTGGCAGAGCTGGGGCAACTCCTACAAGTACTACCTGGCCGGGCTCTTTGCCAACCGGGTGCGTTCGCAGAAAGCCAATTTCACCATCAACCACCTGCTCTCACCGACAACGGTCTACGAAGTGAAGGTCGGTGCGTTCCAGACGTCGTTCATCCGGACGGTGCGCAACTCCGCGGCCGAGGCGGCCGACACGGCCGGGTTCTGGGGTACGCTCCGGAAAACCGGTATCTGGAACCGCTACATCTTCCGCGCCGAAGACTGGGTGTTCAACTACCAGAAATACTCGGACTACGAGCTGGCTCACGGTGGGACCGATACCATCAAGTCGATGCGCGACGCGGTGCTCAAGCTCTACCGGTCTTTCTGGCTGGACGCCAACGGCAATCCGGTCTACGCTCATGCCGGGAAAAAGAACTTCTCGTCCGGGTACGCGATGATCGACAACCCGTGGGGCGTGGCCGGGCTCTTCGTTACCGAGGGCGATGAGCGAACCTGGCACTACCGCTCGACCGAACAGGTCCTGGGCAAGATAGACCTGACCCACACCGTGTCGAAGATCCACGAGATCAAGACCGGCCTTGACGTGACGTCGTACTCGCTCTCCGAGTACACAAACTCGCTGCCCTGGGACATGAACCCGTTCTGGGATGCCTATAACTACAAGCCGCTGGTCGTGGCCGGGTACGTGCAGGACCGGGCCGACTTCGAGGACCTGGTGGTCCGGGCCGGGATCCGACTCGACTACCTCGATTCGAAGGCGAAGGTGCGCGCGTTCCCGGAAAGCCTGGGCGCGCAGCCAAACATCGCCGACTCGCTGCTGCCGGTGCCGGCCAAGTACCGGCTGGCGCCGCGCCTCGGCCTCTCCTACCCGATCACCGAGCGGATCAAGTTCCGCTTCAGCTACGGCCACTTCTACAAGAACCCGTCTTTCTCCGACCTGTACACGTACGCGGACCGGACCGCAGCCGAGCTGCGGAGCCGCGGCAATGTCATCGTCGGCAATGCCGACATGGGCGCGGAGAAGACCATCGCCTATGAGATGGGTTTCGATGCCCAGTTGACCGACATCTTCGCGTTCGACCTGACCGCGTTCTACAAGGACGTCTTCGACCTGTCCGGCGTGCGCACCGTCCAGGCACTGCCCCAGCCCTACACCATGTACTACAACGTGGAGTACGCGCGGATCCAGGGCCTGGAGGCGACGATGACGAAGGTGCTCGACCAGTACTGGTCGAGCCGCATCGGCTACACGTTCCAGATAGCGAAGGGCACGGCTTCGACCGCCGACGCCCAGTACCAGCGCTCGACGCCGCGGCAGCTCGACTACTTCCTCGACCAGGACGTCCGCCACTCGTTCCACGGCGACCTGGCCTTCTCGTTCCCGTCCGACTTCGGCTTCGTGCCGATGCGGGACTTCGAAGCAGCGGGCGTGCTCAACTACAGTACCGGTACGCCCTACACGCCGACCGACCAGAAGGGCAACCAGATCGGGCTGTCAAATTCCGCCCGGCTGCCCAGCACCTACCAGCTTGACGGCCGGCTCGGCAAGGACTTCACGTTCGCCGGCATGTCGCTCTCGATCAACTGCGACATCACGAACGTGCTGAACACCGAGATCATCACGGGCGTGTTCGCTGCGACCGGCAAGCCCGACAACACCGGCCGAGTCATCACCCCCCTGGAGTTCAGCGCCGCCGGATTCCTCTTCGGCGACCCCTTCTATCACCCCGCGCGCGACTACGACCACGACGGGTTCATTACCCGTGAAGAGCAGTTCGTTTCCTACCTCAAGGCCTACGATGACGCGAACATCTCGCCGACGCGCTACGGCCCGCCGCGCAAGATCAAGCTCGGCCTGAGCCTGGCGTTCTAAGGAGCAACCATGAAATCACGTCTAAGCAACCGCAAGTGGCAGACCGCCGGGCTGCTCCTCGTGCTTCTCACGATGACGGCCGGGCTGGCGTGGGCGCGCAGCGCCACACCTCCGCCCGCTGGCCAGCGTGTCTACAACAGCCAGTGGCTGAACATCAACAAGTGGGAGTGTCCCTTCTACAACGACGGGCGCTACGGTCTTGACATCTCAGTCGCCACCGGCGTGGCCGGCGGCGCCTGGCCCCAGCCGCTCCACAACTGCTACATCTTCGGGGCCGGGCTCTGGTTCGGCTCCATCCGGGCCAGGGCCAATGACCCGAGTATGGAAGATACGCTCGTCACGTTCGGCTACAACCCGAACTCGGGCGGCACCGAGATGTCGCCGGTCACGGTCGAGAACGTCGCGGAGGGTACGGGCAGTGCCGACGACCGTATCTTCGTTTACCCCGCCGACTATCCCCCCGCGCCCCGAACTCGCTGGGAGACCGGGGACGCACAGGTCGACTCCATGCTGATCCCGTACGAGAACTTCTCCCTGATGGACATGTGGTGCGCGTATTCCGACGTGCTGTCGGAGAACCACATCTCGCCGGGCAAGCCCCAGAACATCGACGTCTACCAGACGGTCTACGCCTGGAACTACCCGTCGAACGAGGACATCTTCTTCATAACCTACATCGCTCGGAACGCGAGCACGACGGACACTTTGAAGAACTGCTTCATGGGCGCGGTCTGCGACGCGGACGTCGGCGATGCGACCGATGACATGGTCGGCACGCTGCTCAACACCTACGTGCCGGGAGTGGGCACGGTCACGAACGTCGGGTACGTGGGTGACAACAACAACCAGGAGAACCCGGGTCGGGACTGGGAAAGCGGCACCCCCGGGGTTTTCGCCTACAAGTTCCTGGAAAGCCCGCGCGACACATCCGGCGACCCGCTCGGAATGACCGCATTCAAGAAGTTCACCATCGACATCGACCCGGTGACCGACGCGGCCCAATACCTGACCATGGCCGGGTTCGACTACCGCACGGGCGTCTATACCCCGTACGATTCCGCGAAGGACGTAGACCCCAAGGACAAACGGTTTGTCCAGTGCTCGGGCCCGTTCACGCTGGCGCCGCAGCAGATGGTACGACTGGTCATCGCCTGCATCGCCGCTCCGTTCGGGGGTCCGAACCAGAACTGGCAGGACCGTCCGATCGATTCCCTGATCCACCTGGCCAAGCTCGCCAACCAGGCGCAGTTCATCTATGACCAGGGCTGGCTGCTGCCCGGCCCGCCGTTGGCCCCGAACATGACGCTGGTGCCGGGCGACAACCAGGTCCGGATAGTCTGGGACAACCTGCCGGAAGTTACTCCCGACCCGTACTGGCTCAAGGTTGCCAGCGACACGAGCAAGCCGGGCTGGGACCCGCTCTACCGCGGCTACGACTTCGAAGGTTACATCGTCTACAAGTCGAAGAACGGCAGCGACTGGGAGATCCTGGGCCAGTGCGACCGGGTCAACGGGGATACGTTCAACTACCCGCCGGGCGGCGATTCGGTCAACACGCCCGACAGCCTCTGGATCAAAGCGACCGACGCCGGTCTCTACTACAACCTGGTCGACAGCAACGTGACCAATGGGTTCACGTACTACTACAGCGTGGCGTCGTTCGACTACAACTTCCAGACCACGCAGTGGGATTCTGCTCACCAGATCCCGCTGGACTCGACCGTAATCATCCTCCGCTCCGGGCTGGTGGCCAACTACTACACCACGCCCCGCTGGGAGGCGGCCAACTACGTGATGCCGACGGTCAACGTCGCCACCGCTGTCGGCGACACGACCAAGCCGGGCCTGAGGTGGAAGCCCGAAGTCGTGGTTCCGGCCCAGGTCACTGCCGATACCTACGAACTGCGTTTCCTGGCTCCGGCGTACGGCGGCAGCGCCTCCAAGCCGATCTACAGCTACGTCGTCACCAACCTGCGCAACGACAGCGTGGTGATCGAGTCGACATCGCTCAGCTACACGATCGGCAATACGCTGACCCGCGCGCTGCCGGTTTTCAATGGCCTGGCGCTGAACTGCAGCCTGAAGCTGACGCTGCCGGCGAGCGGGATCGAGACCGCGTACGTCCAGACCGGCACGTATCCGGCGGAAAAGGTACGCGGCAGCGGTACCGCATCGCAGGGACTCTGGGCGCTCCGGGGCGCGGACTACGAAATCGAGTTCTCGGTCAGCCCCTATCTGACCGCGAAGGTCTATGATGTCACCCACGGTCGCATCGAGGTCCCGAAAACGGAGTTCGACAACCTCTCCGGATCCAAGGCACAGGCCAATGGCTGGTGCTTCGTGGACAGGACGGCAAGGAACCCGAGCGACACTCTCAAAGGCAAGATGGCCAGGATCTACGTGTGCGGCGTCTACGCCGAGATCAACGCCGGCGACTCCATCGCCGGCAACACGAGCCTGATCCAGGACGGCGACAGGTGGGTGCTCATCGGCAACAAGTCGGGCGGCACGGCTCCGTCCTACAACGTGTACCACGTGCTGTCGGTGCCGGGCGTGTCGCGGACCGACACGACCTACAAGCTCAACGTCAAGGTCGTACCCAACCCCTACGTCGTCTTCAACGCCTGGGAGAAGTCAACGGAGCAGCGCTACGTCAGGTTCACTCATCTGCCGAGCGAGTGCATCATCCGCATCTACACGGTGGCCGGTGACCTGGTCAAGGTCATCAGACACACCGAGACGATGACCCAACCGCTCGACCAGGCAGGCACCGAGACGTGGGACTTCACCAACGAGTCGCCGGGCATGTCACAGACCGCAGCGTCCGGCCAGCTCATCGCATCGGGTGTCTATATCTACCACGTCGAGTCGAAGGTCGGCGAGGCGGTCGGCAAACTGGCCGTCATTTACTAGGGAGGCAGCCATGAAAAACGGAATCACGATTCTCCTGACTCTGGCACTCCTGGCGTCGGTGGCGTTCTTCTCTCCGGCCCAGGCAGCGTTCTCGAAGGTCGGCACCACCGGGGCCGCGTTCCTCAAAATCGGAGTCGGCCGGTCAACCGCGATGGGCGACGCATTCTGCGCCATCGCGGACGATGCCTCGGCCAGCTACTTCAACCCGGCCGGACTGGCCCGGGTGGAGCGGCAGGTAGCGCTGAACCACGTCGACTGGATCGCCGACGTCAGTCACGAGAACCTCGCCATCGTGCTGCCGATGACCAACTTCGGTACGCTGGCATTCACGGTGACTGCCCTGTCCATGGGCCAGATCGAACAGACGACGATTGACAACCCCAATACCGTGACCCGTGAGGATGAAGGCACCGGGCTCTTCTTCGGTGCTTCGGATATGGCCTTCGCGGTGAGCTATGCCCGGATTATCACCGACAAGCTCTCCTTTGGTGTCACGACCAAGGTCATCAATCAGAGTATCTGGGACATGTCGGCAACGGCGGTTGGCTTCGACCTCGGCCTCTTCTACAATACCGGCTTCAGGTCTCTTCGCATCGGGGCGGCGGTCACCAACTACGGCACCCAGCTCAGCTTCACCGGACGGCAGCTCGACTACAGCTTCTTCTGGACCGACTCCGGCCCGAGCCAGCTCCGCGGTTCATACAGCACGACGCCGGCCGGCCTGCCGACGTCGTTCCGCTTCGGCGTCGCCTACGACATCATCGAAGCCCAGAACCTGGACAAGGACTCCCGCCTCACCGCCGCACTCGACATCACCCATCCTTCGGACGTCAACGAAACAGTGAACTTCGGACTTGAGTACGGACTCGCCAACGTCTTTTTCCTGCGGGGCGGATACATCCTGAATGCCGATAACTCCTATCAGGAGGAACTCGGCTGGCTTACCGGTTTGTCTGCCGGTCTCGGTGCCCGCGCCAAGCCGGTTCGCGGTCTGAGCCTGGGGCTTGACTACACTTTCCGGTACATCAAGTACTTGAAGCCCACTCACCGTCTGCAGTTGACAGTCGGGTTCTAGACTGACGGTCACGCGTAACGTTGCAGGGGCACGGTCGTCCGTGCCCCTGCCGGCTATCCTCCCGGTCTGCCTTTTGCTGCTGTTGGCGTCCGCACCTGCGGCCAAGTGGACCGTCGGGGTGTACATGTGTGCGGACAACGGGATGAACTACGTCGCCGGCGGCGACATCGCCGAAATGGAACAGGTCGGGTCAACGGACAACGTTAGCGTCGTGGTCCAGGTCGACCGCGCCGCCTTCGACCCCCGACCCGGCTGCTACCGCTACTTCATCAGGAAGGGTGGAGCGGACACGCTGGCCGCCCTCGGCGAGGTCGACATGGCAGAAGGTGCAACCCTTATCGGCTTTGCCGAGTTCCTGCGCAGCCGCTATCCGGCCGACAACTACCTGCTGGTTCTCTGGGACCACGGAAACGGTTGGTACCCGGGCTACCGGGCCAGCGCTATCTTCATCGACCAATCACACGGCCACGAGATGGGAGTTGCGGGCGGGGAACTGGCGCGGGCGATGAGGGGAGTGAGGCAGGCCCTGGGCAGGCGGGTGAGAATCCTCGCCTTCGACGCCTGCCTGATGGGTATGGCCGAAGTCGCGGCCGAGGTCCGTGATGACTGTGACTACATGCTGGCGTCCGAGGCGCTGGTCCCGATCAATGGATTGCCCTACGACAAGTTCCTCGCGCGGCTGACAAACCGTCCCGCCACCCGTCCGGCCGACTTGCTCGCCGGCGTGTGCTCCGACTTCGTCGAGGAGTATCCCGGGCAACAGGTGGCGATGTCCGCGCTCGAGATGGCGAAGCTGGCGCCGGCGCTGGATCTGATGGCGGCGACCCTGCGCGACGGCATCGACCCGGCAAGCCCGGACATAGGCGCAGCCCGTGCCACGGTGCAGACTATGTCGGGCAACTCCTTCCACATCGACCTGCTTCACTTCCTCGAGCTGCTGGGGGGGAATGCCTCCGATTCACTCCTCGCCTCGTTCAGGGCCGCAGTGACAGCCAACGAGCGCAGCGCGGGCTTTGAGAATGCGTCCGGTATCGCCATCTGGTTCCCGGACAACTACCTCGCCCTGAAAGCGTCGGTAGAACCGTACATGGCCCTCAACTTCGCCGCGGAGTCGGGCTGGCCCCATTTCCTGAACCGTTACTTCGGCACGGATGACGTGAAGCCGGTGCAGCCCGCGATCGCGCTGGTGCGGCAGGGGCACCGCAGTGACGCCCGGCTCTGGTGGAACTCCTGCTTTGACCTCGCGCCCGTGCGCTACGACCTCTACGAGGCGAAGCTGCCGGCCGAAGTTCTCAAGGACGACGGCAACGATCTCTCTGGTTGGACAAGCTCGGGCTGGACTGTGAGCATGCAAAGAACCCATTCAGACCCCAACTCTTTCTTCTCCGGCTCCGCCAGCGATATCGAGAACTCGCTGGAAAGCGCCGAACCATTGTGCCTGCCCGGAGGCGGGTTGCTCTCTTTCTATGCCTGGTTCTCTACGCAGGAGGAATGGCATTCGTCCGCCGGCTTCACTCGGGACATCTGCTATGTCGAATGGTCGCCGGACCACGGTACGTGGCATGTGCTCGATTCGCTGTACGGCGATGACCGGTCATGGCGCGAGCGGCGTTACCTGCTGCCGGCTGCCGAAAGTCTCGACCTGAGGTTCCGTTACGTGACCGACGCGAGCGTGAACGGGCAGGGCGTGTTCATAGACGACATCCAGGTATCCGCCTTTGCCGGACTCCGGACCGCGGCAGCAAGCGTTCCGGACACAACCGCTGCCGTCTTCGGTGCGCCGCGTGACTCCGCCGGCTATCAGTACTTTGTGACGGCGACCGACTCGTTCGGCAACGTCTCGATGGCGAGTCAGTTCGCCCGGGTCCAAGTCACCACCTGGGCCGAGCCGTACACGCGCCCTGCCCCGTTCGCTGGGGAATGCGAGCTTGTCCTGGACTTTCCGGACGGAGAGACGCCGGATGTGCTTGTCTACACACTGTCCGGAACGCTCGTTCGCCGGTTCGAAGACGTCGGCAAGCGCGTGCTTGGGTGGGACGGCACCAACGACTCAGGCCGGCCTCTCGCTGACGGCCTCTACCTTGTCGTGGTGCAGGGCCGAGACTTCAGGAAGCTCGGCAAGATTGCCAAGGTAGCTCGGCCGACGGGTTCGTCCCGCTAGTCTTCCGGCAGGATCTTCCCCGGATTCAGGGTGCTCTCCGGGTCCAGCGCCTGCTTGAGCCGGCGCATAACACCGAGTTCGGCCGGACCGAGCGCCCGCTTCATAAGGTGGCGCTTGGCTGAGCCGACTCCGTGCTCGGCGGTTATCTGCCCGCCCCGCGCCAGCACGAAGTCAACCAGTTCGTCCACCACCGCTGCCCGAGTCCGCTGCCATTCACCGTCGTCGGCCATGTTGCGACAGATGTCAACGTGGATATTGCCGTCGCCGATGTGGCCGAAAGGGACAATCGGGATGCCGTGTTTCTCCTGCAGCCGGGCGACCAGCTCAACCGTCGCCGGCAGCTCCGACAGCGGCACGACCACGTCCTCGGCAGTGACCTGCGTGTAGACCTGCTTCAGAGTCTTGGCGATGGAACGGCGGGCCGTCCAAAGCCGTTCCTGGTCGGTGGCATTGTCCGCCACCAGCGGCTCGCGCGCACCCAGTTCCATCGCGGTTTCACCGAGCAGCACGCATTCGCTCAGGACCTGCTGCCGGTCGTTGCCCTCGAGTTCGATGAGCACCTGGACTGCCGCGTCGGCAAAGGGCAGGCAGGTGCCCAGCACCTGGCTGCAGGCGGCGATGCCGCCCCGCTCGATGAATTCGACCACTGCCGGCATCAGCCGGCTGTCGCGGATGACACGCAGGCAGAGTTCGACGCCCTGTTCGAGCCGGTCGAACGGTACCAGTACGTCAACCTGGTGCCTGGGTCTGGGTACGAGCTTGAACGTGATTTCGGTGATGATGCCCAGCGTACCTTCGGAGCCGATGAGCAGCTTGTTCAGGTCATAGCCGGTCACGTTCTTGTGGAGCTTGCCGCCGTAGCGGATGATGGAACCGTCGGCGAGAACCGCTTCGACGCCACGTACATAGTCGCCGGTGACGCCGTACTTGTAGGCTCGGGCGCCGCCGGCATTGGTGGCTACGTTGCCGCCGATAGAGCAGTCTTCGAGCGAGGCCGGGTCGACCGGGTAGTAGAGCCCGAGTTCGGCGCACGCCTGCTGCAGTCTGGCGGTACGGACTCCGGGTTGGGTGCGAACCATCAGGTTGCCGGCGTCGACTTCGATCACCCGGTCCATCAGTTCGGTGGAAACGACGATGCCGCCCCTGGTTGGTATCGACCCGCCCGCGAGGCCGGTCCCGAGCCCGCGCGGCGTTATCGGCACCTGTTCCTCTCGGGCTAGGCGGATTACCGCAGCGACTTCCCCTGCCGACCGTGTCTTCACCAAGGCCTCGGGCAGACGGTGTGGCTCGGTGCTCTCGTCATGCCCATAGTCGACAAGCAGCGCCGGGTCGGTGATAGTCCTCTCGGGTGTGCAGATCTCAGCCAACCGTCTTGCCGCCGGGTGTGAAAACGGTCTGCAGGTCACGACTTAGCCTATCTTCGCGGGGTCACCAGTCAAACGCGGCACGGCAGCCAAACGAGCAAAAAAGAACCCGGCCGAAGCCGGGTTGGTCAGTTGATCCTGGTATCGATTAGGCCAGGTGCTGCTCGATCTTGGCGGACAGGACGTTCTCCGCGGCGTATCCCACGTGCCGCTCAACTTCCTTCCCGCCTTTGAAGATGATGAGCGTCGGTATGCCGTGAATGTCATACCTGCCGGGCGTCGCCGGGCTCTCGTCCGTGTTCAGTTTGCAGATCGTCATCTTGGCTGAGTACTTTGCTGCCAGCCCCTCGACTACCGGTCCCAGCATTTTGCACGGACCGCACCAGGGAGCCCAAAAATCTACCAGTACCGGAAGCGCCGACTTGATGACTTCCGCTTCAAAGTTAGCATCATTTACCTGCTTCACATCAGCCATTTTTCCTCTTACTCCTTCTGTGCCTTGGCGACCGTGCTCACCAGCTGACGGAGCCAGGGGCTTGTCACCCGGTAACAGACCTGGTTTCCTTTTCTCTCGTACGTCACTACTTCGGCTGCTCTCAACACAGCCAGCTGCTGCGATACCGTAGCCTGGGCCACTCCAAGACACTCGGTCATGTGCTTTACGTTACATTCCTGCTTCATCAGCCCCGCCACCAACTGCAGCCTCATCGGGTGACCCAGCGCCTTGAAGGTGCGAGCCAACCTTTCTGCCCCGTCACGATCTATGCAGCTTTCTATATATGATTTCGACGCTCTTCGGCCGGTGTGCGATTCCCGCTTCATCTCACGACCGCCGGCGGACCACGACATCGGCATTCGTAGTGGTAATGGTGATGTCCGACGCACCGGAACCGATGCGGGCGCGCACGTGGTGCTCGGTCTGGGTCTCGTACGTCACCGTGAAGTCGTGGATCGTGATCATACCGGTGGAGTTCGTCACTTCAACCACAGCCGAGACGTCGGCGGGGAGCAGTAACGTCACCTTGCCGTTCGTGGTTGCCAGCCCAACGTCCTCGGCGACGTCGAGGACCGCGATGTCGCAGTCAATCGCGCCGTTGGTGGTGGCTCCGTAGAGTGCGCCGCTATGAACGGCCACGTCCAGCTTGCCGTTCGTCGTCGACACGCTGGCAGTTCCCCTGGTGCCGATCAGTTCGATACCGGCGTTGGTCGTATTGGCGTTGATGCTGCCGACCGTACTCGTCACGCTGATCTCGCCGTTGGTGGTCGACAGGGCAAGATCGATGGTATCCGGGGCGGTGATGGTGAAACTGGCGCCGTACGGCCGGCTGCCGCCCAACGTATCTTCTGCCTTCACCCGCAGTTCGTTGCCGACAACCGTGTCGCTGTAGATGACATTGGCAATATACTGCTCGGCGTCCGCAAGGTTCCGGCCGTATGCGTATGTCGACTCGACGACGACGAGGACCGTGTCGGTGGACGCTGTCACGCGGATGAAGCCGTTCTTGGTTGAGGCATTGAGGCCGCTGATTCCGGCGGCTGGATACGTGTGGGTCTTCGCAACGTCCAGCCTGTACGTATACAGACAGGCAGCTGCCAACAATAGAGCGGGAAGGAACCGGCGCAGTTGGTATCTCACTGAATCCTCCTCAGTCTGTTTCGCTAGTGGTTTGCGCCGCCGGCATCAGCAGCACGCCGACGGAGAAGAACCAGCCCCCGAGGCGATCCGCGGGTGCGTTCTTCACAACGATGCCGTTGGCTATTCGCCAGGTCGGGCTGAACGGAGCATACAGGTAGCCGCCGCGCAGGGCCACCCCTATTCCACCGGACTTGGTGTTCGCCGTGAGTCCCAGCTCCAGCGCTGCCATCCCGGCGAGTTTCGTGCCCGAGGATAGCAGGATGTTCCTGGGCACACTGCCAAACAGAGAGTCGAACCGGATAGTGTCGCCCGCCGTCTTCTGGCGCAGGTTGAACGACTGGCTAAGTCCGCCGACCGCCACCATCGGCACAATGGTCAGGAAGTTGAAGGGAGCGATCTTGAGTCCCACCTCTCCAAAGATGCCCGTCGCATCAGTCCTGAGCCGGAACGCATCGTTTTCTCTATCGTCCCAGGTCTTGAAGAAGAGCGGGCCGATGAGGAACGAGCCGGTCAGCGTTCGCAGTTCGAGTCCCCATCCGAAGTGGCGGCTGCGTGCCTGTGGCATGTTGTTGACCGGTTTGGCGAACTCGGCGTTGAAGCCACCTACCGGTGGCTGGTAGGCCGCGGCAAACGGGATGAACCATGCCTCGGGCGCGTCGGCTGCCATGGCCGGCGCCGCCGTGGCGAGCAGCAAGGCAAACAGCGTTATTCGCATATTCGGGATTCCTCGACAGCTAGTATAGAGCGGTTGCTGAGGGTGTCAACTGGCGGGGAAGGCAGGGAACGCATGACACTTCTCCTCATCCCCGACATTCCCGCAGCAGACGAAGCCGCCCGTGATTCATCCCGGGCGGCTTCGATCGCTGCGGAAAGAGCTAGTGCGTTACCAGTACCTTCCGGACGGCAACAAGACCGGAGGAGGCGTACCGGCAGAAGTACACTCCCTCGGGCACCACGCGTCCGAAGTCGTCTTCGCGGTTCCACGTCGCCGTGGCGACACCATCGGCACCGACCGCGCAGTCAAGCGAGCGAACCACGTTGCCGACGGCATCGTGCATCTCGACCACGGGGCTGCCGGTTCCGGCAGGCTGCAGCCGGATCGCCATCTGCGCCGTCACCACGCTCGGGCTCACCTGCAGGCGCTGTGAGTGTCCCGTCGCGGTCCGGGGTTCTGCGACGTTCACGACCCCGCTGTAGAACAGCGCCCGGGGTTTCCTTATGCCGCCGGACGTGAAATCGTACCAAGTATTGGCCACCGGGGAGGGGAACATCGAGACATTGGGCATGGGACCAATCGACGATATCAGCTCAACCGAATCCGGCCAACCGGCGATGTCCGCGATGTGCCAGGTATCCTGGCTCGTCCCACCCCATCCCGCGGTGGGGTAGGAATCGATGTCCGGCGACACGAACACGACAGCCGTCTGCACTTGGACGTCGAAGGTATTGGGGTCGACGACTCCGTAGAAGGCAATCTGCGCCCTGCCGACGCCAAAGGCGCCGAGCAACAGCACTACGACTGCCAGTCCAGCATAGCGCTTCTTCATAGTCTGCTCCTGTTATGCGTTTGCCAATGCCGGGCACACCCGGGATGAAACAGAATACCCCCCGGCCCTCCCTTGTCAAGTGCCATTGACCCCGACGACCTTCTGCGACGGCAGGGTGATGGTCGGCACACGCCTGGGTTCGTAGGCTTCGCGGCTCGAACGGCCAATGGCGCCGTCATGGGCCTTCAGATGTGTTGACCGCGCGTCTCCAGCAGGCTGTTGTCGCCCACGACTTCAAGTCCCGCGTAGCGGCCGCTGTCGGCAAACACCCGGGAAGCCTGGCAGTGGTCCTTGCGCGACAGGCAGACCTCTATCTCGGCCGTTATTGCTTCGGCAATCCGTCCGGTCATCGCGCCAAGGGCGGGTGCGGCGAGGATGGTGCCCTCCTGGCGATGGCAGCCTACTTCCAGCACGTGTCGCCGGTCTTCGACTCGCAGCACCAGTCTTTGCGGTGTCACCTCCAGTTTTGAGATGGTGGTGCCGGTATAGGTGGCGAAGCGATAGAGCCGGCCACGCAGCCACAGCCCGATGATGCAACCGGTGAAGCTGCTTCCGAGCCACGGGATGTGCGCGACCGACACGGTCAGGCTGGCTTCAGATTCGGCGAAGTGATTGGTCTGTATCCAGACCCACGCTTTTGGGAAAGAGCGTCCCCAATCCTTCTCGACGTAGCCTTTGCCACCGGTGAAATCGGTTGCCCGGCCCGCGATGGTCAGTCTTCCTTCAATCCGGTGGTTGAAACTGAGAACGCCATGATAGCATTCCATGGCCGGGACCAGTGAGTACCAGCCCATTGCGCCCGGGGACAGCGGGCGTACCGGCCAGGGGTGGATACCGGTGAAGCGGAGTTCGCCCCGAAGTGCATCCTTGCCTGGGAGGTCGAGTTCGATGCGGTCGAGTGAGAAGCGGTTTGGGCCGACTTCGATGTCGAAGCGATCACGCGCCGCGTGGAACTCACTAAGGTCATAGCGGTGATAGGAGCTGGTTCGGTTAGGTCCGTCGAGCACCTGCACGAAGGCGTGCGGTTCGCCCGTATCCGGTAGCGACACCCCCGGTATGATGGCGAGAACCGCATCGCCCGACGGCGCAACGCTCTTGAAGTACCAGCCCTCGAAAAACCGGCGGCGCCTGCCGAATCCGTGGTACTCCGCCTGGTTCCAGGTCGTCCGTAGCTGGCCGAGTAGGCTCAAAGTGATTGTCGCTCAGCCGCTCAGGCGGCGGACCAGGCGGTGGCTCAAGGGAGCGAGGCCGAGCGAAGCGAAGAAGGCGGTGGCAGGCTGGTTGAAGTCGTAGACGTTGGCCTGCACCTCGGCAGCGCCCTGCTCACGCGCCCACTCGATTGCCTTGCCTACGAGCAGTGCGGCAATCCCTCTACGCCGCAGTTCGGGTCGCACCACGACGCCGCGTACGAGCAGTGAGGTGAGCGGGCGCTTCTGCGGGAAGTCATCCATCCGGAGCAGGCCGCAGTTCGTCACGCCGACGACGCGGCCGTCGAGTTCGGCGACTGCCAGGAATGTGTCGGGGTCGTGCATGAGCTTCTCGGTCCGGTCACGCAGGCGGACCGGGCCCGAGGGCTTGCGGAAGCGGTCAGGCAGGGCTTCACGTTGAGGCTGGTCCATCAGGTCAGCCAGCTCGCAGATGGCTTCGTAGTCACCCGGAACGGCGCGGCGGATTGTCGGCGTCGGCACAGGCCTCAGGGCCGGACGAGTTCCCTGCCTGCACTCCACGCTCGGGCCAGCTCATCGCCCACCGCCCAGTAGCGGTTGTCGGGCATTGTGAGCGTGAACGGGCTCAGCTTCCTGACGTCGGGCTTGCCGTCAGTTAGGATTCCTTCGTCGGCATAGGCGGAGACTATCTCGCCGATGAAGAGCTCGTCGACCGTCAGTTCGACCACCTGCACGAGGCGACACTCCATCGCGAGCCCGCAGGCTTTGGCCATCGGCGCGTGTTTGAGGTCGCCGCTGAAGGTCTCGAACAGGCCGGATTTGTCGATCCGGGCCCCGGAGACCAGCCCGGCATAGTCGACGAGCTTCAGCATGGCAGCCGAGGGGATGCTGATGCTGAACTCTCGGTGTTCTCGGATGCCGCGGTTTGTGTGGTGCATCTTGCCGAGCGCGGCGAGCACCATGGGCGGGTTCGGGTTGCAGCGGGTGACCCAGGCCGCAGCCAGGAAGTTCGGCTTGCCGTCGACTTCGGCGCCGACCACGGTCATCGGCATCGGATAGGGAAAGACGTTGTTCGATATTCTGGCTTTGCTCATGCTGCCTCCGGAGTTATCGGTGCTCTCCACCAGTGCCGAGCTGTCTCCAGCGTCTGAACACGTCGAGCAGCGTCGCCTCGACTTTGGCACAGACCGCGGTCATCAGCTTTCCGGCTTTGGCCGGATCGAAATCGGGATAGCCTTCGTCCTGTTTGTACAGGATGATCGAGCCGGGGAACGGGACGGCGGCGAGGCCGGGCTGGACCGTGAACGCGAGGTCCTTCGAGTAGTCCTGCTTGCACACGTCTCCGGGATGGTCGACCTGCACCATTGCCGTTTCGTCGGTACCGGCGTGTCCGCCCACGTGACCGTAGACCTGCTTGATCTCCTCGACGCAGAGCGTCCACCAGTCGATGACTGCGCTGTACGTCTTCTTCTCTCGAAAGAGCCGTAGCGAGACATTCTTCAAGGCCTCGGTGTTCCCGCCGTGGCCGTTCAAGAAGACGATACGGCGGAAACCCGCGTCGGCCAACCCGGCAGCGACCTCGTATGCGTAGCGCTCGAACGTATCGGGCAGCACGGTGACTGAGCCGGGATAGGGCAGAAGGGACTTGGTGATGCCGTAGGTGATGCCCGGCGCAACCAGCGCGTTCACCCTCTCTGCGACCCGGTCGCAGATCGAGGCCGGTATCTGATTGTCGGTGCCGAGCCCAGTCACACCGTGGGCCTCGATGGTGCCGACCGGGACGAGCACGGCGTCGGTCTTCTTCGGAACAAGGCGCTTGAACTCCATCCAGTTCAGCTCTTCGAGCTTGCGGGTACGGAAGGTAGTCCTCATCGCCGTGAGAATAGAGCCTTTGATGCTGTGCGTCAAGCAGCACGCCGGACCCGAGGGCGGAATGCAACCAGAGGGGGTCGGGCGCGGAGCTCACCACAAAGACACAAAGTCACCAAGCGAACAGCGGAATCTCCGGCCCCGGACCCGACATTGACCACCAAGACACCAAGAACACCAAGTCAGAGCAGTCGATAGCTGTCCGTATCCTCCTTGTGTCTTGGTGCATTTGTTGTGAATCCCAATGTCGGCTTCATCCGTGCTCTCTTTGTGCCTCGGTGTCTTGGAGGAGAAGTCCGATCCGATTCGCTTGCCGTCCTTCGTGACTTGATTCGGCATGGGTTTTGGCTAGGCTGGCAGGGCGAGGAGCAGGGAGCAGGGGCTGGAGAACGGACCTGAGGCGTTTGCGACAAAAGGAGGCAGTGCGTGAAGAGACCAACAGTGATGGTGCTGGCCCTGGCTGTGCTGGCCGGGAGTGCGATGGCGACGGCTTTCATCGGCCGTTCGTCCGCGATGAACAAGCAGTACCAGTTCTACGGCTGGGCGAACTTCGGATACAACCAGACTGCGCTGAGCTACAACTGGACAGCGGGCAAGTACGAAGCGCCGGCAGGGTTCGTCGCCACGCAGACGATATCCTGCGACCTGACGCTGGGGTTCGGGTTGTCCAAAGAGTTCGACATCGACGTGGTCGCCCCGCTGGCGATGAAGCAGAAGGGCGATGCGAAGTCTACCGGTCTGGGCGACCTGATGGTCTACGCGCGCTACGGAATTCTCCAGGACCCGGACAAGCCGCTCAAAGCCGCTCTCATACTCGGCGCCAATTTCCCTACCGCGGACAAGAAGGCGAGCCCGGCGCTCAGTGACCGGACTACGGACTTCGCGTTCGGGCTCTCCATGAACACGAAGAAGCTCGGCAAGTTCGGCGGCCACGTCCGGGCCGCGTACTGGTTCAACGGTAATCTCCCGGACGTCGAGGCGCCGACGAAGGTCGGAGATATGTTCGAGTATCTACTGGCCGGGGACTACTCCGCCTCGAAGACCATCACGCCCCAGTTGGGCGTGTCCGGGTACATACGGGACCAGACTACGTTGGGTGGGACATGGGTCCCGAAGTCTCAGGTCAGCCAGCACCTGGTTAGCGCACTGCTGATGTGGAAGCCGATTTCGGCGCTGACAATCCGGCCCAAGGTCTCCCTGCCGCTGACCTCTATCTCCGAAGGGGGCGCGATGGCCAACTGGTACGCCGGATTGGACGTGTGGGTGTTCGTGCCCTGAGAGCCGCCCGGACTTTGCGGAAGTCTCAATAGTCACGAGGATACATGAAGAAAGGTGATAAGCTGGTCTGCGGACTGTGCGGCATGGCGGTTACCGTCTGTGACGAGTGCGGGTGTGAAACCGATCAGCTCATCTGCTGCGGGGAGCCGATGAAGGTGAAGAAAGCCAAGCCCGCGAAGAAGTTCAAGAAACGCTAGCCAGGCAAAACGGACGCGGCCCGGCCGACAGGTCGGGCCGCTCTCGCTTTCTTGACTTGCGGTTGGCGTCATTCTAAGCTGGCACAGTGACGGACCAACGCGCCGCCCGTATCATCGACGTCAATATCAATCGACTGACCGAGGGGCTGCGCGTGGTCGAGGACGTGGTGCGGCTTGCGCTGGAGGACCGGAGGTTGCTCGTCGGCGTCAGGAAGCTCAGAACCCAGGTCGGACGGGACGTGCGGGTCCTGCGGCGGCAGGTGATTCCCGGCCGCAAGAGCGAGACCGACCTCGGCCGGGGCGACGGCTTCGACCGGGCCAGACGCCGGAGTCTTGAGGACGTGCTTCTGGCAAACTTCAAGCGTGCCGAGGAGTCGGCGCGCGTGCTGGAAGAGGTGCTTAAGGTCACGGAGCCGGGGCTGGCCGGCAGGTTCAAGACCCTGCGGTTCAGGCTGTACGACCTTGAACGTGAGGCACTGGCCGCAAGTGACGAAGCTCGTGCGCGGCCAAGCTCGAATGACGAAATCCCGAAGCTCGATTGAAACCTGGATGGAGTGGAATCTCCAATTCGGACTTCGGGTTTGATTCGTCATTCGTGCATCGGGTTTCGAGCTTTGTCCTGAGGGTGGCTTGACTTGGCGATGGTGAAATCTATACTCTGCGAGCGTCGATGATTCCCGAACGCAGGAGGCAAGATGGCAAAAGATGACGAGAAGACCAGAGCTCTTGGCAGCGCCCTGGGGCAGATTGAGAAGCAGTTCGGCAAAGGCGCGGTGATGCGCCTGGGCCAGGAAACCCCGGCGGTGAGCGTCGAGGCGATTCCGACCGGCTCGATCGGACTGGATGCGGTGCTTGGCGTAGGCGGAGTGCCGCGCGGCCGGATTGTTGAAGTCTACGGGCCCGAGGGGTCGGGCAAGACCACGCTTGTCCTCAACATCATCGCCCAGTGCCAGAAGCTCGGCGGGACCGCGGCGTTCATTGACGCCGAGAATGCGCTCGACCCGAACTACGCCAAGGCGCTCGGCGTGGACCTCGACAGCCTCCTCGTGTCCCAGCCGGACTCAGGCGAGCAGGCGCTGGAGATTGCCGAGATGCTGACGCGCTCCGGCGGGCTCGACCTGTTCGTCGTGGACTCGGTAGCGGCCCTCGTGCCGCGCGCCGAGATCGAAGGTGAGATGGGCGATGCGTTCGTCGGCGTCCAGGCGCGGCTGATGTCGCAGGCGATGCGCAAGCTCTCGGGCGTGGCCGCGCGCTCCAAGACCTGCGCCATCTTCACCAATCAGATTCGGCAGAAGATCGGCGTGATGTTCGGCAACCCGGAAACGACGACCGGCGGGCTCGCCCTGAAGTTCTACGCGACGATGCGATTCGACATCCGGCGCATCGCCGCCATCAAGAAGGAAGAAACCGTCGTCGGCAGCCGGACCCGCGTCAAAGTCGTGAAGAACAAAGTGGCGCCGCCGTTCCGCGAGGCCGAGTTCGACCTGATCTACGGAGAGGGTATCTCGCGCGCAGGGGAACTCGTGGACATCGGCACCGAGCAGGGCGTCTTCACCAAGTCCGGCACCTGGTACACGTTCGGTGACATGCGCATCGGCCAGGGCCGCGACGCGGCCGTTGACTTCCTGAGCGAAAACGCACCGGTCATGGCCAAAGCCGAGACCCAGCTCTACGAGAAGCTGAGGATACCCAAGGCCAGCAAGATCGCTCAGCGCGAAACCGGAGCCGAGGTGGAGCAAGAGGCCACGAAGACGAAGAGACAGGGAGAAAGGGACAAAGGGAGCAAGGGATAGAGTGAGGGAATCCGATTCCGGACACTCTGTCCCTCGATCCCTCCATCTCTCTATCCCTTCCAACCGGCGGTGAGGATAACCGCGCTTGAGCCGCAGAAGAAGAACAAGCGGCGGGTTTCCGTCTTCCTCGACGGCAACTTCCTCTTCGGTCTGTCCAATGACACGGTAGGCGCGCTTGGCCTTCACGTCGGGCAGGTAGTAGAACGCGCCGACCTCGACCGCATCGCCCGCGAAGAGCAGTTCTACAAGGCCCGGCAGTACGCGTTCCTGCTGCTCTCCTACAAGGCAAGGACTACGAGCGAGCTGCAGCAGCGTCTCACGCGCAAGGGTCTTTCCCCGGATATCGTCGCTGCAACCCTGCAGAGGCTAGCCGAGCTGAAGATGGTTGATGATGCAGGATTTGCCCGGCGGTTCGCCGAAGACCGGATAGCCATCGGCCACAAGGGCAAGTGGCGAGTACGCGGCGAACTGCTCAAGCGTGGCGTGGCTAAGGAGCATATTGAAGATGCCCTCGCCACCGCACCGGACGAGAAGGAGGCGGCCCGGGAGGTGGCGGAGAAGTACCTGAGCCGTAACCGGCGGCTGGATCCGGATGTCCTCAGGCGTCGCTTGTACGCCTTCCTTGCCCGCCGCGGCTTCTCGCCGGACACGATTCGGCTCGCCATCAACGTGGACGATAGCGAATCCACTTGACCGGCTCTGCATTCTGTTGCGTCAAGTAGGTATATCCGTACAATAGTGCCGCAATGAACCACCGCGAGCTGCGCCGCACGTTCCTTGAGTTCTACGCCCAGCGGGACCACCGGGTCGTGCCGAGCTCGTCCCTGATACCGAGGGATGACCCTACCATGCTCTTCACCGCCGCGGGGATGGTGCAGTTCAAGCCCTACTGGGCGGGCACGGTCGAGCTGCCTTACCGCCGCGCCACGTCCATCCAGAAGTGCCTGCGCGCGTCCGACCTCGACCAGGTGGGCAGGACCCCGCGCCACGGCACGTTCTTCGAGATGCTCGGCAACTTCTCGTTCGGCGACTACTTCAAGCACGAAGCGATTCCCTGGGCGTGGGAATACCTGACCCAGGTCGTGAAGCTCGACGCGGAAAGGCTGTACGCGTCGGTCTTCGAGGAAGACGATGAGGCCTACAACATCTGGCGCACCAAGGTCGGCCTGTCCTTCAAGAAGGTGGTGCGACTCGGCACCAAGGACAACTTCTGGGGCCCGGTCGGCGGCGGCGGCGCCTGCGGCCCGTGTTCGGAGATCTACGTCGACCTTGGCGCCGAGTTCGGTTGCGGCAAGGCAGAGTGCGCGCCGGGCTGCGACTGCGACCGGTTCAGCGAGGTCTACAATATCGTCTTTCCGCAATACAACCAGTTGCCGGACGGCACGCGGGAGCCGCTGAAGAACCGCGGTATCGACACCGGTATGGGCATGGAGCGACTGGCGATGGTCTCCCAGAAGAAGAAGACCATATTCGACACGGACCTGTTCGCCCCGATTATCAAGGCGACCGCCAAGATGCTCAACCTGGAGTCGAAGGCCATCTCGGGACACGAGCCGAAATCCTCGGCGGATTTCGGTCATGTCCCTTCGATGCTATACGTCGCGGCGGACCACGCGCGGGCGCTGACCTTTGCCATTGCCGACGGAGTGATCCCATCCAACGAGGCGCGCGGATACACTTTGCGAAGTATCCTGCGCCGGGCACTGCTTTTCGCCCATCGTCAGGGCGTGGTCGAACCGTTCCTTTACAGGGTCTCGGGCGAGGTCGTGGAACTGATGCGGCAATGGTATCCGGAGGTCGTAGCCAAGCGCGAGCAGGCCGCACTTATCATCAAGTCGGAAGAGGAGCGGTTCCTGCGCACGCTCGATGCGGGCTTGGAGCGCTGGCAGGACGTTCTGGAGGCGCACAAGCGCGACGGCCTGGTTCCGGGCGAGGATCTGTTCAAGCTGCACGATACGTTCGGGTTCCATATCGAGCTCGTGAAGGAACTGGCCGAAGACGCCGGGGTGAAGCTCGACACCGACGGGTTCGAGCGGGCTATGCAGGAGCAGCGCGAGCGGAGCCGTAAGGAGACCTTCATCAGCACGGCAGCCGGCCCGGCGCACGAAGGAGCGGCCGACTGGAAGTTCGTTGGCTACGACAGCGATGAGGCCGACACCGAGCTGGCGAGCTTCGTGCAGCTCCCGGACGGCCTGTTCGAGGTCGTGCTCAAGAGGATCCCGTTCTACGCCGAGATGGGCGGACAGGTCGGCGACACCGGCCGGGTTATCGGCGAGGGATTCGAACTTGAGGTGCTCAACACCTACTACAAGCAGGGCTTGCCTGCTTGCAGGGCGAAGCTCGTGCGAGGTGAGATCGCCTCCGGCAAGGTCTTTGCCGCCGTGGACAAGGAGCGGCGACGCGAGATTGAGCGGGCACACACTGCTACTCACCTGCTGCACGCCGCGCTCCGCCAGACGCTGGGCGACTACGTCAAGCAGGAAGGTTCGCTGGTCGAGCCGGGACGGTTGCGCTTCGACTTCGCGGCGTTCGAGCCGATGGCGCTTTCGCAGGTCTTGGCGGTAGAGCGGCTGGTGTACGAGCAGGTCGTGGCCGACGTCCCCCTGGAGCGCGCCGAGAAGAGTCTCGAAGAAGCCAGGGCCGCCGGCGCGTTGGCTTTCTTCGGAGATACCTACGGCGAGCGGGTGACGGTTGTGAGAATCGGCGAGTTCTCGAAGGAGCTTTGCGGCGGCACGCACCTTCGGTCGACCGGTGAGATCGGCCTGTTCCGTATCGTCTCCGAGACCGGCGTGGCCGCTGGCATCCGCCGCATCGAGGCGCTGGTCGGCAAGGCGGCGTTCGAGTGCGCGGCATTCGAGCGGGCGACCGTCACCGAGCTGCTCGGACAGCTTGGCGGGACCGAGGAGACCCTGACCAAGAAGGTGGCAGGCCTGACCGAGGAGATGAAGCGGCTCGGCTCGAAGCTCGCGAGTCTTTCAGCCCAGAGTGCCCGGGCTGCCGGGGAGAAGCTGGCAGCGGCGGCCGACGAGGTTGGTGGGATGAGAATCGTCGTCGGCCACTACTCAGAGTTTGAGACCAGCGAGTTGCGACTCGTTTCCGACCGCGTGCGGGAGTTGTTGAGAGAGAAGTACGCAGGGCTGCTTACCGGTGGCGAGGGACCGCGCATCCGCTACGTCGTCTTCGTCAGTCCGGACCTGCAGTCGTCATTGCCTGCAGGCAAGCTGGCCAAGACCGTGGGCCCGGCCATGGGCGGCGGCGGTGGCGGCAAGCCGGACCTGGCTGAAGGCGGCGGACAACTCGACAAGCTCGGTGCGGGACAGGAAGCGTTCCGCAGCGTCCTGAAGGCGCTCGCCTCTCCGCAGGCTTAGGCTGCACCCCGGACAGACCTGCGGTCAGTAACCCGAGACCGGAGTGTCCGGACGCGGCTGGTGAGAGCTACTCCCCATTGTCTGCATGGTCCCTACCTCTTAACCGCGACCCTTCGAGCTGCCTGGGGCCCATGGCCTGAGGCTTGCGGCTCTTCTCGCACGAAGTAGATGCCCGGTATCGGGTGCAGCACGCGCCTGCCCATCGCGTCGAACGCAATCGCGCCCCGTGGCAGGCTCCCTACCACCGTCGGTTCGAACCTGCGGCTTCGGACCTGAGGCTGTAGGCTCTTCTCCGCCAGGCCCACGAAGCCGTCGGCGTCCGTCTTGATCAGGTAGACATCGGAATTCCCGGCACCGAAGGACGTGGTGCTGCCGGCGATTACCCAGCCGCCGTCGCCGGTCGACTGGACGGAGTTCCCTGCATCGTTGCCTGTCCCCCCAAAGGTCCTTGTCCAGACTGTGTCGCCCGAGGCATCTGTCCTGATGAGATAGAGGTCCTGGCCGCCCGCGCCGAACGAGCGTGTCACGCCGGCAATCACGTAGCCGCCACCGGCCATCGGCTGGACCGAGTTGCCCCAGTCCCGTAGGTTCCCGCCAAAGGTCCTTGTCCAGACTGTGTCGCCCGAGGCATTCGTCTTGATGAGATAGAGATCCTGGCTCCCGGCGCCGAATGAGCTCGTGTAGCCCGCGATGATGTAGCCACTATCGGCTGTCTGCCGCACCGAGTGACCTTCATCATTGCTCGTCCCTCCATAGGTCCTGGTCCAGTCTGTATCGCCCGCGGCGTTCGTCTTGATCAGATAGACGTCTGCGATCCCGGCGCCGATTGAGTGAGTCACACCAGCGACGATATAGCCGCCGTCCACAGTCTGCTGGACTGAGAGCCCTTCATCTCCGCTCGTCCCTCCATAGGTCCTGGTCCAGTCTGTATCGCCCGCGGCGTTCGTCTTGATCAGATAGACGTCCGCGACCCCGGCGCCAAATGACCAGGTGTAACCGGTGACTATGTACCCTCCATCGGCAGTCGGTGCGACCGAGTTGCCCTGCTCGCCGTTTCCTCCACCGTAGGTTCGAGTCCAGACCGTATCACCCTCGGCATCGGTCCTGATCAGCCAGACATCATGTCCCCCGGCGCCATAAGAGCCGGTATAGCCGGCAACGACGTAGCCGCTGTCAGCGATCTGACATACCGAGTTTCCCCCGTCCGGCATGGAATCGCCCCAGACTTCGGCCCAGACCTCCTCGCCTGTGGCATTGGTCTTTACCAGGTAGACATCGGTGACTCCCGCGCCGAACGATGCGGTCGAACCGCCGATGACGTACCCGCCTTCAGCAGTCTGCAGGACAGCGTTGCCGATGTCCGACAGGGAATCGCCGTAGGTTTTCCACCAGCTCGACTGGGCAGACGCGACGGAAGCAAGGCAACCGGCGAACAGCGCAGCAGCGAGCCCAAATGCGAAGACCGTTTCCTTCATCTCTTTCCTCCGGCAAGTGCAATCGATGGTTCTCCTCGGGCGCCGGGCCATGGCCGGATTGTAAGACCGGCGGATAGCTCTGTCAAGCCGCCAACTGCGCCCCGGCGAATAACGTTCAGCCCCGGCCGCATCGGAGATCCTGATTCAGGCGTCCGGTCATGCCCTTCCACCCCACGCAAACCCGAGAATCGACGTGAGGGGTTGAGGGTGAGAGCCGGCGCTCCTAGCGCTTCCCGGCAGTATCGACCGCGGTAGTCTCCGGTGTCAGCCTGTACGTCCTCGCCCTGCGCACTTCTTTCAGCCGGGTTGACTTGAGCTGCGTGTCCATGCCGGTGGTGTCGAACGGCAGTGGCGGGAGCGAGTCGGCCGAATCCCCGGCCGTCACGTAGTTCTCGAAGAGGTATCCGGGTGCGCGGAACTTCTCCTGGGTCATGAAGTCGAGCGCGGCCACGTCCTGCTGGTCCAGCAGGAAGCGGTTCACCTGCTTCTCGATTTCTGCGTACGCCGGCAGGTAGCAGGAAAGCGTCTGGTCGTAGCGCTTCAATGTGACCTCGGCGCTCTCACCGATCAGCACCGCGGTTTCGGTCCTGGCCGGGCTGAACCCGGCGCGGCGCAGGCCGTCAAACAACTGGTGAATCTCATCGGGAGTCAAATCGGTATCCTCGCCGACAATCGTGACCAGCCTCTTGACGACCATGTCGCCGAGACGAGTCGTGCCCAGCCGCCACGTCCGGGCGACTATGCTGCGGATGAGCGAGACCGCGTTGCGGCAGCGGTCCGTGTCGTCGAACTTCAGACCGTAGCGCTTGCGGGCGAACTTGAGGGCCTCGTCGCGCTCGGTCAGTTTCACACCGCCGACGCGCAGCACGCCGATGAAGGGCTTGAGCATCTCGAACGCCATCCGGAACGAGTCGAAGTCGAACGCGATGGAGCGGTGAATCGGGACACCGAGCAGGTGGGTGATGGTCCTGCGCAACAGCTTGTCGCCACCGATGGCGTAGGTGTGGGCGATCTTCTCCATGTGGGTGAAGTCGGTGTTCGAGGCGGCGGTGGTGTAGCCCGGTACCTCGACCAGCAGGTCGCGGGGAATCGCCACCAGGCTGACCGAGGGTGCCTCGAAGTTGACGTGGCAGACGATGATGACGTCCGAGTGGGACTGCTCCTCGCGCTTGTTCCGCTGCCTGCCTTCGTTCAGGACCGGACCGACCGCGCGGGCGTCCTTGCCGATGATGAGGATGTTCACAGTGCCGGTCGGCGTGGGTTCGAGCCCGGTGGGCATGACGCGGCGCGCCCGCGGTCCGACCAGGTAGAAGCTGGCCAGGAGGACAAACAAGATGACTGCGGCAACAACCAGCAGGGCGGGGTTCAGGCGGCGAGACACGGTGTAGTGGTCATGTGGTCAAGTGCGCAAGTGGTCCGGTGACCGAGCGGCCGGACACGAACTCTGGTCCGACGCTGGACCACCAAACCACTGGCCCGCCGGGCCACTCATCTTGTGACTCTGATGCGGATCGGGTACCCGACGAACTTGTACCGTTTCCTGATTTCCGCAATCACGAAACGCTCGTAGGCCGGCGTGAGGACTTTGGGCCTGGTCACCCGCAGCCGGAAAGTTGGCGGTCGCGTGCCCACCTGTGTCAGCGCGACTACGCGGCAGTCAAACCGGGGTTGGTTCTGCTCGAGCAACGGGAGGATCTGCTCGCGGAGCTTCGTCCCGGGTACCTGCCGCCCGCCGTTCTCCCAGACCCGGCGTGCTTCGTGCACGGCCGCGGTCACACCCAGTCCCTGCAGCACCGAAGTGTACATCACCGGGGCGTAGTTGACGAAACTCAGCTCCTTCTTCACCCAGTCGCGCACCTTCTCCTTGAGCTTGTCCGGCACGGTATCCATCTTGTTGGCGATGACCACTAGTCCCCGGCTCCGTTCCTCGACAAGGTTGACGATCCGTTTGTCCTGGTTGTTCGGGCCGTCGAACGCGTCGAACATCACCAGGGCGACGTCGCAGTGCCGGATCTGCTCGATTGCGCGGGTGACCGAGTAGTACTCGACCGGCTCGCTGACGCGCGGTTTCCGGCGGATACCGGCGGTGTCGAGCAGGCGGTAGGTCTTGCCCTCGAGTTCGAACGACTCCTCAATGACGTCGCGCGTGGTGCCGGGCGCAGCCGTAACGATGGCCCGGGAATGGCCGAGCAGGTAGTTCATCAGAGACGACTTGCCGACATTGGGACGGCCGATGATGGTGAGTGAAAGCACGTCGGCCCGCTTTGCCCGTTCGTTCTCCGGCAGCCGGGTGAGCACGGCGTCGAGCAGGTCGTCGACGCCGGTCCCGAGCTCAGCCGAGATCCGCACCAGTGCTGCTCCACCCAGCCGGTGATACTCGGCTTCCTCGAACTTCCGTTTGATGTCGAGTTTGTTAACCGCCACGACGAACTCCCGACCGGCCCGGCGCAGGCGCGCTGCAATCTCCTCGTCGAGCGGCTGCAGTCCGAGCGAACCGTCCACCACCACGACGATAACTCTGGCCTCGTCGAGGGCAATCTGCACCTGGCGTTCCACCTCGCGGTTCATTTCGACCTTCGAATTCGGGATCAGACCGCCGGTATCCACGACCCTGAATCGGCGGCCGAGCCATTCCGCCTCGCGGATGACGCGGTCGCGCGTGATGCCCGGTTCCTGCAGGGTGATGGAAACCCGGCCGCCGACCAGGCGGTTGAAGAGTGTTGACTTGCCGGTATTCGGCCGGCCGACGATAGCGACCATGGCGGGTATTATACCACAAATCGAGACACGCCGGTAGTCAGAATTCAGCAACTGCATCCGGCAAGAGTGGGTGCGCAGCTCAAGAACCATGGAGGTGCTCCCGGACAAGAGCTATTGGTCAGTGTCGCCTGGCTTTGGCCGTGCGACTGAACCGAAGCGCCGGCCCGGAGGTCTATCGGTGTTCGCATGGAAGCTGGAAACTGAGAGAATGAGATCCGCAGAAGGCTCCCAGATGGAGGAGTGATGAAAGTCAGGGTTTTGTCTCAACGACTGCTCAGGGATGCGAGAGGACTTGCAGGCCGCAGCGTCGGTGCGGCAGTGCGTCGCCACTTGGCCGACGACCGCGGAGTAGCCGCTCTCGAGGCAGTACTCGTGCTGCTGTTCATCGCCGGCGTGCTGTTGGGGATCGTGCTGCTGGGCCAATGGGGTACGCACCTGCAGTACTCACAGATGGGAGCCCGGTTGCTGGCGTTCGACGCCGGCGATGAGACACTCGCAAAGAGCGGGAGAGCAGGGGACTCTGCCATCCAGACCTTCTCGATCAGCAGCTGGGATCCGTATGGCGGCTCCCTGCCGGTAGGCTGGCTCAACGTGATGTTCGTCCTGCCCAACCAGCGATTCTGCGGCCGCGTGAGCGGCGTGCAGTCCGGACGGCTTCTGGGCCAGAGTCCAGTCGCAGTTCCTCGGTATCGCCTACTACGTCGGGCGCTACCGTACCGGCCCCGAGGGCCTCGGTTCTGTTCCGTCGATCCCGCCCGGAATCCCGCTGGTCGAGACCATCCTCGGTCGCGTGGGCGGGGTCAGATAGGACCCGGCAACCCCAGGGACCCGGCAGACGCCGCGATGACCGGCGACCGACTCGGACGTCGATACGAGACGCGGCCGGAACAGACCGCGACCGCGCAGCATCCCCCAACCCACCAGGACACGGCCTGACCGGTCACTGAGTCCCCCCCGTGGGTGACGGAACGGTCAGGCGGCCTGCCGTCAGACCGGCCCGAAACCAGAATCGATAATCAAAACCGCGAGTCTGAGTAAGGTCTTGTGAACACGGAAAACATGTAGCGGCGATTCTACCGGGGTCACGAGGTAGGGTCCCAGAGACGGTGACCTAAAGCAGGATGCCTGAGACGGACCCCGGCAGGATGAAAGGAGATGCCTCATGAACGTAACAGAGAACAGCACTCTAGTGAAGAACGAAACTAACGATGACCTGATTCACCTGCTCGACGCATCCGACTACCTCCCTTCTGTAGCCAAGGCAGATACTCCCAACGGTCTCCTGGAGGAAGAACTGCTGCGCTCGGTCAACAGGCCGGGATCTGCGGAAGACGACATTTTCGACTTCAAGCAGCGGGTCCAGAACGAGCTTGTGGCGCGGATCAACAAACACAAGGCCAGCTTTGACGGACTCAGTGATGCCGAGTTCCAGGCCCGGGTGCGGGAGATAGTTGTCTCGATACTTTCCGCGCCCTCTACCGCGATACCGCCCGGCTGGACCCCGGAGAAGCTGCTGGCCGAGCTGCTCCACGATTTCCTGGGGCTGGGCGCGCTCGAGCAGTTCCTCGCCGACGACACAATCACCGAAATCATGGTTAACCGTCCCGACCAAATCTACATCGAGCGCGACGGCCGCCTGGAGTTGAGCAAGGCGCGGTTCCTGAACGAGGCGCAGGTCCGGGCAGTGATACAGCGGATAGTTCAACCGCTGGGTCGGCACGTGGACGAGAACGTTCCCTTTGTTGATGCCCGGCTGCCCGACGGCTCTCGCGTCCACGCGATCATCCCACCGCTGGCCCTCGACGGCCCGAAACTGACCATCAGAAAGTTCTTCAAGAATCGGCTAACCACCGAGGATCTGCTGCGGCTGGGTTCGCTCAACCGCCAGATGGCCCGCTTCCTCGAGATACTGGTTCGCAACCGGGCGAACATCGTGATCTCGGGCGGAACCGGAACAGGCAAAACCACCCTGCTCAATGTACTTTCTGACTTCATACCGGACAACCAGCGGATAATCACTGTCGAGGATGCGGCGGAGCTGAAGATCAACAAACAGCACGTCGTCTCGCTTGAAGCTCGCAACGCCAATACCGAAGGCACCGGCGCGGTCTCAATCCGCGAGTTGGTCAGGAACACACTCCGCATGCGGCCGGACCGGATCGTCGTCGGCGAAGCCCGGGGCGGAGAAGCCCTGGACATGCTGCAGGCGATGAATACCGGGCACGACGGGTCGCTCACCACCATCCACGCCAACTCATCCCGGGACGCCCTGTCCCGGCTGGAAACCCTGGTGCTGATGTCCGGCGTGGAACTTCCGTCGCGTGCAATCAGGGAGCAGATTGCGTCAGCCATCGGCTTCGTGGTCCAGCTGTCGCGCCTGCCCGACGGCTCGCGCAAGGTGACCGACATCACCGAGATCTCCGGAATCGGCGAGAACAACATCTTCCTCACCCAGGAGATATTCGCCTTCAAACAACAGGGCTTCAATGCCGCCGGGCGGGTCATCGGCCACTTCCGTCCGACCGGCACCGTCCCCAGAATGGTAGAACAACTGCGCGAGCGTGGCATCAGGTTTCCGATGGAGCTGTTTGCCGCGCCCAGCGTCTAGAGGTGACTTATGAACCACGATTCTGACTATGGTGAACTGGAATACTCTTCCGGCGAGCTGGTGAGAGCAGAAGACCCGGTAGCCCGCCGGCCTGCCGCCCGCACCGGATGGCTGGCTGGCATGGCCATGCTTGCCCTCGTACTGGTGGTCGGGGTTGTCCTCCTGACCCCCGGCCTGCGAAGCGAACTCCTGTCCTGGTTTAGCGCAGGGGACGGCCACGTGCGCGTCGCCCCTTCGCTGGCTGCCGCCGAGCCGCTGCCGGAAGTGCCGGCGCTGTGGGTGAAACTGGACCTCGATGCCCTGCCGGAAGAGGCGGTACAGGCCCTGAAACAGGGCAAGTACTACTACGACAAGAGCCAGCCGGGAAACTTCGGCCTGGCCATCGACTACTGGCAGAGGGCGCTGGCCATGACCCAGGGAGCGAAGCGGGAGGCGGTGCGGCGGCTCGTCGCCTCAGGAGAGAAGGAACTGGCGCGGAGGTTCAGCGCCGACTCGGCCGACGTGTTCGTGCTGCTCAAACAAGGTCGGCGCGACGACGCCTGGGCTTTGCTCGCGACCATGCGACGTGACTACCTCGACGTCAATGCTCCGCAGCACGTCTGGGCGTCGAAGCTGCTCTACCGTCGGCGCAGCTAGCCTGCGCCGCTGCTGACGCCGCGCCGCACGACTGCGGCAGGCGTCAGCCGCGGTAGTGGACGGCAGATCGCAAGGCACCTGCGCGAGCACGCCTGCGAAGTTCCATGGACCTATCCCCATTTCCGCCGCTCTTAACGCAGCCTTGGCTCCAACGAACCCTGCCGGCTAGCGGGGCGCACCCACCAATACTGACTCCATCGACACGTCACACTGCCAAGTGACTGGCAGTACATTTGCGGAAGCAGATCTCCGGGCAATCCGCCGTGCAATGTCCGGAGCCACGTCTGGGTCACCGAGGACGGCGAGCCGCGGGGCCAGTCGGGCCGCAACGGGTGGACTAGCAGTGACTGCGCCCTGGACAGCAACGGGTGAAGCAACCGTGCAAATAACGGAGGCCGCTCATCCGGGAGTTGCAGCGTAGATGGCCCACCGAACGATGTATGAAACAACGTCGTCCGGAACCGCCTCGACGACGCGGGGGGCTGTCCCCCGAGCAGTCCCGGGGGCGGGGGGCTAGAGCTTCAGGTCCAGGGCCCAGTGCTGCAAACAGGTAGAGCAGAAGACACCCCTTCGCGTCACTACCCAGCACGCTAGAATCGCTGTCCGCCGAAGAACGGGAACTCGCCCCATTCCCGCCACAGGAGGACCTGCACATATCCCGGAGACGTTGCCTGCCGGAAGTTCGGAAGAGGCTAGACCCGCGCCCGCATCAGTGCCGGTCTCCCCGCGAGCGGCAGCGCGGTGCTATGCTGTCACCCCCGGTGGCGTCAGACCAGGATGGGTAGATGGTTGCGGATAGAACGGAGATGGGACGCTTCCCGTCCGGTGCGGATTTCCTGCATTCATCCATTTGACGTCCCTTCGTGCTTCCACTACGTCTTTGCGACGTGACGGAGCCAAGCGCAGGTTTGATTGCAGCACGAATCACGAGGAGCAATGCGTACGGCTTCTCTGCAGCTCCGGCATGGGCGGGGCCGCGGGAAGAACCGCGACGTTTGCAGAGACGAATGGGAAGGGTAGAATCTTGGCCGTGACGAAGACAACACCAGCAATCAACGGCGAGTTCGTCCGCGTCGTGACTGAAGACGGCCTGGAGCTCAATGGGCTATACGTAGGACCAAGTCAAAACGCAAGGGCCAAAAGGCAAAAGTCAGAATCGGCGGGCCCAGACTCTGGTCCCAAACCCCCGGTCCCTGGCCCCTTCTGTCTTGTCCACGTTCATGGTTGGGACGGGAACTTCTATGAGAACCGGTTCATTGACCACGCGGCAGCCGTGTGTGGACGGCTCGGCATTGGGTTCGTATCGGGGAACAACAGAGGGCATGACTATGTTGCGGACGTTTTGAGGAGCAGGACAAGTCAGAAGGCAAAAGGCAAAAGCCAAAAGGCAAAACCGACCGACAGGTTCGACTATGTGCAGATTGGGGGAATGTACGAGAAGCTGGCCGATTGCGTGCCGGACATCAAGGCATGGGTCGACTTCGCAGTTGGACGCGGCGCGAAGCGAGTCATCCTGCAGGGGCACAGCCACGGGGCGATCAAGGCTACACACTACCTGACAACAACCAGTGACCCGCGTGTCTGTGGTCTGATACTGCTGTCGCCCTCGGATGATATGGGCCTGGCCAGGAGGCAACTCGGCGAGCGGTTCTCGTGGGTGCTGTCGCGGGCGAGGGAGATGACGAGCAAAGGCAGCGGCAGGAAACTGCTCTCCGACAGAGACTTCTCTTACCCGGTTTCGGCCGCGACATTCTTCGACTGCCACAACAAGGACTCGATAACCGGTGTCTTCAACGTGAGCCGGACCGACCGCAGGGAGTTCCCCGAGCTTGCATCCATCCGCGTTCCGGCCCTGGTGGCAGTCGGCACGGTCGAGGAGGCATTCATCGGCAAGCCGGACAAGTACGTTGAGGAGATTCGGACATGCATGGTCAACTGCCCATCGTTCACTGGCGCTGTCGTCGAGGGAGCGCCGCACAACTACCTTGGGCGAGAGACACAGCTTGCCCGATTGCTGGAGAAGTGGTTGAAGTCAAGGACTCAAGGGGTCAAGGATTCGAGGACTAGAGAGAAGTCATGGTAGACATTTTCGGAGTGTTGCGGGAGCGGGCGTTTGAACGAATGGTGAAAGCTCCGCCGGAGGATTTCCTGGTCAGGGGCATCTGGAAGGTGGAGCTGGCGTTCAAGCCGAACCCGGCCGAGCGGACTTTCAAGTACACGTTCTGGATTGCGATGACCCGCGGTCAGGGCGCCTGCTACTGCACCGGCGATGACCAGCGGGGTCGGGAACTGGTCGGGCACGACGTACGTGAATTGGTGACGGGGAAGACCTGCATCTCGATTGCGGCGCTCGATTCGCTCTACGCGACGCTGGAGCGCAGGCCGGCAGCTACCTACCAGTTGGTCGGGACGCCGATTGACAAGACTGACGCGCGGACCGAGATCATCCTGCACGAGGCCGAGCGCCTGGTTTCCGGGATCTGCGCGCGCCCGGCTCGAGTGGTGAATGTCGGGCTGGTCGGGAACATAGTCCGCGACCTGGTCGCGCGGGGGTACGACGTGCGGGCGAGCGACATGGAGCGCGACACCGTGGGGACCCATGTTCACGGGGTGCTGGTCGAGGACGGGACTCGGACGTTCGACCTTGTGCGTGACTCCGACCTCGCCATCGTTACTGGCATGACCATTGCCACCGATTCGCTCGAACTGATCGTGGAGGAAGCGCGGAAGGCCGGCACCAGGCTGCTCGTGTTTGCCGAGACCGGTGCCAATTTCGGCGAGGAGTACTGCCGGAGCATCGGAGTCGACACGGTCGTATCCGAGCCATTCCCGTTCTACATCTTCCAGGGGACGAGTACGATAGAAGTATACCGGAGGACCTAGAACAAGTCCGAAGCACGAAGCCCTAATGACGAATCAATACGGGCAGGGATCGAAATCCGAAACACGAATGACGATTGAATACCGAAAGACAAAGGTACGCCGGCGGTTTGTATGGGCTTGTTCGAGCTTGAATCGAGCTTCGAGTTTCGGGATTCTAGCTTGCGGCGGCTGAGCATGCGCTTTGACGAGTTCTTCGTGAAGGACGGGCGGTTCGTGGCGGACGACGTCACGCTGGAGGAAATCGCGAAGCAGCAGACGCCGCTGTATGTCTACTCGGCCCAGGCCATTCGGACCAAGTACCGCCAGCTTCATGACCACTTCCGCGACTTTGGTATCTGCTACTCGCTGAAGGCGAACCCTAACCTGGCGGTCTGCGAAGTGCTGGTGCGCGCCGGAGCAGGGGCCGAGGTGAGTTCGGCCGCGGAACTTGCGACCGCGCTCGCCGCCGGCTTCGCGCGGGACAACATCATCTACGTCGCGCCGGTCAAAACCGCGACCGACATCGAGCGGGCGCTTCTGTCCGGAATCCACGCCGTCGTCGCCGACTCGGTGCAGGAAATGGAGACCATCGAGCAGCAGGCGGCAAGGCTGGGCCGGACCGCGCGGGTGCTGCTGCGCATCAACACGTCGGAGCAGCAGCCCGAGGCCAAGGAAGTGATGGTCGGCGGGCCGAGCAAGTTCGGGTTCGATGAGGAGCGGGTGGTAGCGGAGCTGGGCGGGCTCAAGCTCGAGCACGCGCGCATTGCGGGGATCCAGGTCTACTCGGCGAGCCAGGTGCTCGACCTAGTCTGGCTCGAAACGCACATCGAATACGTGCTCAGGCTGGCACGGCAGTTGAGCGGGGAAATCGGATTCAGTCTGGAGACCGTCGACTTCGGCGGCGGGTTCGGTGTGCCCCAGCACGACGGTGACCCCGACCTGGACCTGGCCGGGTTGGCCGGGGCAGTGGCTGAATCGCTGAACGGATTCCGTACCGAGTATCCGAACTGCCGGCTGCTCTTCGAGAGCGGGCGCTTTCTCGTGGCTGAGGCGGGCGTGTTCGTCACGCGCGTGTTCCGGGTCAAGGAGTCACGCGGCCGCGTGTTCGCGATCTGTGATGGTGGCATGAATGCCTTCTCGCGACCGGTGTTCATGCACATCAAGCACGAGGCCCGGCTGCTCAACCGTCTGGGCGAGCCTGCAACGGCTCAGGTGGATGTGTGCGGACCGATATGCACGCCGCTCGACTGCATCGCCAAGCAGGTTTCTCTACCGATGCCGCGGTCAGGGGACCTGGTCGGTTTCCTGAACGCGGGCGCATACGGATGCACGATGAGCCTGGTCGACTTCATGAGCCGGGGACGACCAGCTGAGCTGATGGCTGACGGCGGAGAGTTGCGCAGAGCCTAGCTCGTAAGCCAGCTTCGGCCAATAGAGCCGGTCCGCAATTCCGAGTGACATAATCCGAATGGCGACCGGATCCCGAAGTCGGGATGGTCGTGCCGCTGAAGAAGGTGTCCATCAATCTGGGGGCATCCCAGTCAATTCACAGCTCACTTCCCAACTAGACACGACGAGCTTCCCTTCTCTTAGCGACAATTCTGGAGTCCGGCTAGCGGATCAGGACCAGTCTGCAATACTGCCCGCCGTCGGACGCACACAGGAAGTAGACGCCGGGTGCCAGACTGTGTACGTCATTCGCGCCGGGCACGAGGTCCATCACCTTCCGGCCACCCACATCCATGAGCGAGCTTGGGCTTGTGCTCTCGTTGTGATAGAGGATGCCGCGCACGAACGTGGCGACCGTGACAGGGCGTAGGACGAAGGGCGCGGGACGGGGTTCGGCGACGCCGGGGCCCGGCAACGTACCGCGCAGGTAGTAGACGTCCTGGTTCCCGGAGCTGGCATCGTACCAGACGACGTGAATGCCTGAGTCCGCATGACAAGCGACTGACGGGTGGCTGACGCTACCGGAGTCGAGGCCGGTCAGTATCATCGCCGAACTCCAGACGCCGTTTGTGTCCCGCTGGTTGTAGGCAAGCTGGAAGTTGCTGCCGCCGGCCTGGCTGCACCAGACTGCGTGACAGCGCCCCATGGCGTCGCAGGCGATGGACGGATGCTGCTGCTGGTAGGGGCGGGTTCCGCTGATGGTGTCGATGTTGGACCAGCCGCCATCGCCGTGCATCCGGTGAAACACCTGAAAGTAGCCGCTATTCAGAGTCCTGCCGTACCAGACGGCATGGACTGCGCCTTCCGGGTCGAACGCAACGGAAGGTGCGTACTGACTCAATGCCAAAGGAATGTCGGAAACGAGTTCGACTCCCTGCCAAGCACCAACGACGCGACGCCGACAATAGACCTGGTTGTAGTCACCGCCGAAGTCCCTACCGACCCACACAACCGCAATCTCCCCATTCGCACCGGCGGCGACGGAAACCTGGTCGTGGCTGGTCGCCGCCGAGGAAACCTGCATCGCCGAGTCCCAGCCGGTCGCCGGGTGCCGCTCCTTCAGAAAGACCTGGTAGAACATGCCCGTGTCAGGCAACCCGTACCAGGCGACGGCGGCGTCGCCCGTGCCGGGCACGCACGCGACTGACGGATATAACTGAGGATTGCTGGTGCTCGTACTGTCGATCAACGTGTCCGCCCGCCAGTGACGGGTGCCCGCGTTGTAACGTTTGGCCCAGATCCCGGTGCCCATCGCGCTCCCGATGTGCCAGACAACGTGCACGTTACCAGTACTGTCACAGGCTATGCTCGGTTGGAAGCAATTGGCGGAGGGCGTGCTGAGCGTTGTCTCGGCAAGCCAGCTACCGGAGTCTGGGTCGTATCGGCGATACCAGACTTTGTACGGCATCGGGGCGCGTTGGTCCTGCCAGGCGACGTGGACGCTGCCGGCACCGTCAACCGCAACGCTGCGCTGGCCCGTATAGCCGGTTACCTGGCTCGATGGGTTAGTCGTGAGCCGGATGATGGTATCCCAAGTGACCTCGGCCCCGCCCGCCGTCGCGAGCGCGGACAGAAGGATAGGACCTAAGAGTCCTGCGGGTCCTATGCGCGCCATTGCCGGCTTCAGCATAGGGCTACGCCGGCTGGCTGTCAAACCGCGCCGCCCCGCTTGACCGGTGGCCCCGCCGGTGTTACGATTTCCAGATGCGTAACACTGACATTGAAGCCGATGAGACTGGCGCGGTGCGGTTCAGCGTCTCCATGGAGCCGGACCTGCTGGCCGGGTTCGAGGCCCTGCTCCGGAAGACCGGGTGGTCTCGCTCCAAGGCAATCCGCGACCTGGTGCGCAACCGGCTGGCTGAGTCCGAGTTGGAACGCGGTTCCGGCCCGGCCGTCGGCGTGCTCGCCTACGTCTACGGGCACGACCAGCCCGACCTTGCCCATCGCCTGATGCACGTTCAGCACGACGCGCACGCCGAGGTCGTCTCCTCCACTCACGTCCACCTCGACCGGCACGACTGCCTCGAAGTCCTGATACTGCGCGGGCCGGCAGCCCGTCTGCGCCGGCTCGCAGACGCACTTCTCGCACTCAAGGGCGTACGCCAAGGACACCTGACCCTGACTCCGGCCCGCTGCCCACTTGCCAGCGAACACAAACACTAGAAGGAGAACCAGATGAACCTGTTCCCTGTCCTGCTACTGCTCGCTGCCCTGGGAAACTCGTCGGTTATGACCGTTGACGAGGTGGTCGTGACCGCGGAGCGTATCCGTCACCCGGTGCGCGACGTGGCCGCATCGGTGAGCGTCGTCACCGCCGTTGACCTTGAGCGGACGACGGCCCGCACCGCAACCGCGGCGCTGGCATCCCTGCCCGGCGTTTTCGTGCAGCACACTGGCGAGTTCGGTCGTTCCGACATCGACATCCGAGGCGTCGGCGACCGGGGCTGCCGCGTCCAGGTGCTGGTTGACGGCCGGCCCGAGAAGATGCCGATCTACGGTTGCGTGGTCACGCATACTCTGCCCTTGAACAACGTCGAGCGCATCGAGGTCGTGCGCGGCCCGCTCTCAGTTCTTTATGGCTCGGACGCGATGGCCGGGGTCGTGAACATAGTCACGCGCCGCGCCGACAAGCCACTCGATCTCTACACTCGCGTGGACTACGGCTCGTTCAACACCCGCCACGCGGTTGTCAGCGCGGGAGCGAGGCAGGGCGCGTTCAACGCGCTCTTCTCCGCCGACAAGGCGATGTCGGACGGCCACCTGCCCAACTCGCAGTACAACGGCAACGACTTGTCGCTGCGTGCGGGTTATGACTTTTCATCCGCCTTCAAGCTCGACTTCACCGGCAAGTACTTCACCGGCGTCAAGCACGAACCGAAACGTACGACCGACCCGGACACGCTGGCTGCGACCGGATGGAACCAGTACGACCGCGGCGGACTGGACCTGACCGCGACCCTCGGCAGTGAATCGCTCGGCGGCTTCGCCAAACTCTATCGCACCTTCGGCGAACACGTCTTCGACCCGAAGGACGGCTGGCATTCGACGGACTTCACCAACGGTGCAATCGTCCACGGCCACCGCCGCTTCCAGTTCAACAACCTGGCGCAGGCCGGAATCGAAGCCGGCATGCTCTCCGGCACGTGGATGAAGTCGGACACGAGCCGGCCGACCTGGACTCGCAACCAGGTCGCGGTCTTCGCGCAGGACGAGCAGACTCTCGGCCCGGTCACGGCCAACGCCGGGGTAAGGCTCAGCTACGACGCCATCAGCGGCCCGGCCCTCACCCCGAAGGCCGGATTGGTGGGCCGCATCGGAACGACTACGCTCCGGGGCAATGTGAACAGAGGAGTCCGCTACGCGCCCCTCAACTATACGTCGGTCTTCCCGCCGAAGAACGAAAGCCTGCAGCCTGAAGTCTGCTGGAACTACGAGGTCGGCCTGAATCAGCCACTGGTTACGGGTTTGAACCTCGATGTCGCGGCCTTCATTCTCCAAGGTCAGGACCTCATAGAAGTCGTTCCGGTGCCCGGCCGCGTGCCTCCGGTTCAGTTTCAGAACACGGGCAGTTTCCTGTTCAAGGGTGTCGAAGCCGGTGTTGAGTTGCGGCGTGGCCGCTGGCGCTCGAACCTCGCCTACTCGCTAGCTGACTTCGGCGCAAACACCCGCGCCCGCGCCGGGTCCAAGCTGAACCTCTCTGCCGGCGCGACGCTTGCGAAGCTCGACCTTGACGTGTCCTTCCAGCACGTCGCCCGCTACTTCGCGGCCGAGAGCTCGCAATCCGCTGTTCCTGCGTACTACACGTTCGACCTGCGCGCCGGGTACCAGATCCTCTCCTGGCTCGGTGTCTTCGCCTCGGTCGAGAATCTCCTCGACCGGCAGTACGACACGTTCGCCGACCTGCCCGGGTCTCAGGCCGGGCTCTACCGGATGCCGGGCCGCTCCTTCACGCTGGGGCTGAACCTGGAGAAGCGGTAGATGAGCCGGTCCCTTCGTCTCGCTCTTGCCTTTGCGGTCATGGCCGGGCTGGCCGGCAACTGCGCCCGAAGCTCCTCGCGCCGGCCGAGTATCGTCGCCTCCACGACTCTCATATCGACGATTGTCGAGGCGGTGGCTCCCGGCCGGTTCGCGGTCACCACGATTGCACCGGCCGGGCTCTGCCCCGGCCACTTCGACCTGAAGCCGTCAGACCTGGCCGCAGCGAACAACGCCAGGCTCATCCTCAACCATGGCTGGGAAGCCTGGTACCCGGCGTTGGAGAAAGCCATCGTTCCACCCGGCCCGCGCAGGGTGACGTTTGCGACCAAGGGCAACTGGATGATCCCCGAAATACAGAAGCAGGCTGCCCTTGAGATAGCAACACTGCTGGCAGAAACAGACACGGTGCGCGCTGACACCTACCTGCGGGCGGCCGCCCGCTACTCTGCCGACGTCGACTCTGCCGCTGCGCTCGCACAGAACATGCTGTCCGGGAAAGCTCTGCCCGCCGTCATCGCCGCCCAGCAACAAGCCCCGTTCCTGGCGTGGCTGGGGATCAGGGTCGTCGCTACCTATGGCCGGGCCGAGGACTTCACCGCACAGGAACTGACGCGTCTTGCCCGAGTCGCGCAGGACTCCGGCGTCGCGTTGATTGTCGACAACCTCCAATCCGGGCCGGACACCGGCAAGCCGCTGGCCGAGGGATTGAAGGTGTTGCACGTCACGCTGTCCAACTTCCCGCTGCATGGCTCCTACCCCAAGGCGCTGCTCGACAACGCAGCGGCGCTAGCGAAAGCTGTTGAGTGACTGCTAGCCGGCAGGGCTTGGGACACGATCCGAATTGTGAGACAGTTCGGTCATGTCCCGCGCCGGCGGTTTCGCTCCGCTCGGTCACGGTCAGCTACCAGGAGCACATCGCCCTCCGGGGCGTCTCGCTCGACATTGACAGAGGAGATTTCTGCGGAGTCATCGGCCCGAACGGCGCGGGCAAGACCACACTTCTGACCATCATCAACGGTCTCGGCCGCATCCACTCCGGCGCGGTCACCGTCCTCGGCGAGCGAGCGACCGCGGCGACCTTCGGCCGGCTCCGCCGCCGCATCGGCTACGTCGCCCAGCAGGAACGGGTTGACCCGCGCGCCCCAATCTCCTGCCTCGAAGCCGTGCTGGTCGGCCGCTGCGGCCGCGCCGGCCTCTTCCGGGGGTTGAACGAGAAGGACCGAGAACGCGCCCGGGCGACGATGGCGCTGACCGGTGCACAGCACCTCGCCAGCCGGCCAGTCGGACAGCTCTCCGGAGGTGAGGCGCGCAAGATTGCGCTCACGCGTGCTTTGGCGCAGGAACCAGAGATACTGCTACTCGACGAGCCGACTTCAAACCTCGACCCGCGCGCGGTCAACGAGCTGAGCGAACTCGTGGTCAACGCCTATCGCCGTTTCGACCTCACCGTGGTCATGGTCACGCACCATCTCGACCACCTGCCGCCGGTCGCGAACCACATCATCATGGTCAAGGACGCCCGCGTCACGTTCACCGGTGACCGCACCGCGCTGGGCGACGCGCGCCGGCTGGCCGAGCTCTTTGCCGATGCCGCCTGAACTCGCGATCCTATGGAAGCCGCTTGTGGCCGCGGTGCTCGGCGGGCTGGTCTGCGGCGTGGTCGGGGTCTGGGTGGTGCTGATGAACATCCCCTTCGTCGGCGTGGCGATGTCGCACGCGGCCTTTGCGGGCGCGGTCTCCGGACTGCTGCTCGGCGTCAACCCGCTGCTCGCGGCCGCAACCTTCTGCCTCGCCGCGTCGTTCCTCATCGGCCCGATGGCGGAGCGCGCTGACATCGAGCCGAACGTCTCGCTCGGCATCATCTTCTCGGTCGTGCTCGGCTTTGCCTTCCTTGCCATCGGCCTGATGCGCGGCCCGCGCGCCGACGCGCTCAGTCTCATCTGGGGAAGCATCCTGCTCGTTTCCACGCGCGACCTTGCCCTGATGTCCGGTGCCGCGGCCGCGGTGCTCCTCTTCCTTGGGCTGTTCTACAAGGAAATCCAGGCAGTGCTCTACAATCGGGAGATCGCCCGCGCGGTCGGGATACCGGAGCGGGCGCTCTTCTTCGCGATGCTCGTGCTGTGCGGTCTGTCGGTGACCGCGAACCTGAGCACCATCGGCGGCCTGCTCATCTTCAGCCTCATCGTCAACCCGCCTTCAGCGGCGTACCAGCTAACCTATCGACTTCGGACGATGTACCTGCTCTCGGCCCTGTTCGGGGTGCTCTCCTGCCTGGCGGGGTTGTTCGTGTCCTGGTTGACCGACGCGCCTGCCGGCGCAGTGATAATCGTCACGTCAAGCGTTGTATTCGGACTATGCCTGGTTTTCTCGCCGAAGAGGCATACAGGCAAGGGGCTAGGGACTGGGGGCTAGGGACTAGGGTTAGGAACCCGAGGTGGCCGACGAAGCGCGCGCACGAGTGCGCTCAGCAGTCGGCCCACGTCCCCGATCTTACTCTGGACCTCATCCACCTGTTCCTGCCGTACGAAGCCTAGCCTCACGACGAGGATGGTATACGTTTCCAACTCGACCAGTGATCCCTGGCTGATGGACAGATGATTCAGGAAGACGCGGCGGTGCTGGCAGCCATGCCCTTCAGCGATATTCGCCTGCACCGACACCGCAGCTCGAGTCATCTGCGATACCGGACCGAAGCGTTCGCTCGCCGGCAATCGTCGCGCGAGCGTGTATGTCAGCTCGACCAACGCAGCGGCCTGCTGCCAGACTACAAGGTCCTTGTAGCTCCGGATGGTGGTCGCCAAGTTTCCTGTACCTCCCTAACCCCTATCCCCTAACCCCTAGTCCCTGTCTCACTTCCCCGGGCATTCTGCCGCGATGTGCGCGTCGATGTTCTTCCTGCCGTAGGCTTTGTCGAACTGGGTGCAGAACTCGGCTGCGAGCTTCTTCGCCCGCTCATCGTAGGCAGCCTTGTCCGCCCAGGTGTTGCGCGGGTTGAGCACGGCAGGATCGGGCACGCCCGGGCAGCTCTTCGGGATGTCAAGATGGAACACCGGGTCGGTGTAGCATTCGACCTCGGCGAGCGAGCCGTTGAGCGCGGACTCGACGATCTCACGGGTCAGATTGATGTCCATCCGCTTCCCGACGCCGTAGGGTCCACCGCTCCAGCCGGTGTTCACGAGATAGACCTTGGTGCCGTGCTTGTCGAGCTTCTCCCCCAGCATCCGCGCGTAGACATCCGGGTTCAACGGCATGAACGGCGCTCCAAAGAAACGCGAGAAGGTGCTCTTCGGTTCGACGATGCCGGTCTCGGTACCCGCCAGCTTCGAGGTGTAGCCCATCAGGAACCAGAGCATCGCCTGGTTGCGACTCAGGCGCGCCACCGGCGGCAGCACCCCGTTCGCGTCCGCGGTCAGGAACAGGATCGTCTTCGGGTGGCCGGCAACCGGCGGCGTCTTGATGTTAGGAAGGAATGACAGCGGGTACGAGCCGCGCGAGTTGGCTGTGTAGCGCTCGTCATCGAGGTCAAAACGGCCGTCCGGGTACATCATCGCGTTCTCCACGATCGCGCCGTGCTCGAGATACGGCGCCTTGTGGAAGCAGGCGTTGTAGATGTCGGGCTCCTTGGTCGGGCTCAGGTTGATGAGCTTGGCATAGCAGCCGTTCTCGAAGTTGGCTACGCCGTCATTGCCCCAGGAGTGCTCGTCGTCGCCGAGGAGCGACCGGCGCGGGTCGGCCGAAAGCGTGGTCTTGCCCGTACCGGAGAGCCCGAGCAACAGGGCCACGTCGCCGTTCTTCCCTTCGTTGGCCGAGCAGTGAATCGAGAGGATACCGTCCAGCGGCAGGAGGTAGTTCATCACCGTGAACATGTGCTTCTTCACGCTGCCGCAGTAGGCAGAACCGTAGACGACTCCGAGGCGGCGGTCCATGTCCATGGCAATGACAAGCTTCGACGTCCTGCCCGTCTTCGGCAGCTTCCGCAGCCGCCCCTCGTACCGGGCCGGGTTGAGCTTGTCGTACGGCAGGACGATCAGCGTGTAAGGTCGGGACGCGAACCGTGACTTGGCGATGTCAGCAGGCACCGGGCGGAACATGTTGTCGGCGAAAAGCGTCGTCAGGGCCCGGTCACTCACGACCCGCACCGGCAGGGCGTGACCGATCTCGGCGTCGAGGGTACGGTCGGCAACGTAGAGCGTCGGCTTGCCGGCCAGCGTCGACAGCGCGTCGGCGAACACCATGTCGAATGTCTCCGGATCGATCGACAGGTTGTTCGGCGCGTCCCAGTCGATGTTCTTCTCCGACTCGGGCCGGCGCACGATGACCGTATCCTGCGGGCTCCGGCCGGTCGACTCCGGCGGGGTCCATACCGCGAGACATCCACACGCAGCAACCAGCGCCTCGCGCCGCGCCACCGTGTCCGCAATCACCGTCTTCCGATCCGGGTTGACCTTGACGTCCACATGCCGGCCAAGAACCTCGCCAAGCTGCTTCTGGAGCTCGCCGGTCATCTCCTAGGAGTGTGTCGGAGAACCTCGTCTCGACAGATGGTGGATACCATTAGTTGACCACCACGCCCCGTCCGGGCACAACATCTTGTATGCTCGAAGGCATGTCAAGGGGGTTCTCCGACAGGCTCCTAGCTCCTTTTCTCTATCCCGGGGTTAGCCTCGTCCTCGATGGTGGCCTGCGCCGCTGCCAGCCGCGCAATCGGCACGCGGAACGGCGAGCAGCTCACGTAGTCCATGCCGACACGCCAGCAGAACTTCACCGATTCCGGGTCCCCGCCATGCTCTCCGCAGATGCCGACCTTCAGGCCGGGCCGGGCCGCGCGGCCCTTCTTCACTGCCATCTCGATGAGCTTGCCGACCGAGGGCTGGTCGATGGTCTGGAACGGATCGGCCTGGAGCAGCCGCTTGTCAATGTACTCCGGCAGGAACGCGCCGATGTCGTCGCGACTGAAACCGAAGGTCATCTGGGTCAGGTCGTTGGTTCCGAACGAGAAGAACTCGGCCGCGCGAGCCATCTCGTCGGCGAGCAGGGCCGCGCGCGGTATCTCGATCATCGTACCGACCAGGTGCGGTATCCGCTGCCGGCCCGCCTTCTTGCAGACCTCGTCATGCACCCGCGCGATGATGGCGTTCTGGTGCTCGAGCTCCTTCGCCGCGCAGGTCACCGGCACCATAATCTCCGGCACGGGCTGCTTCTTCGCGGCCAGCAGCTCGGCCGCGGCCTCGAAAATCGCCCGCGCCTGCATCTCGGTCACCTCGGGATAGGTGATGCCGAGGCGGACGCCGCGGTGACCCATCATCGGGTTCGCTTCGTGCAGGTCCTCACCGCGTTTGCGCACGTCATCGACCGTCACGCCTAGCGACTCTGCCAGCGCCGTCTGTTTGTCTGCTGCCTTCGGCACGAACTCATGCAGGGGCGGGTCGAGCAACCGGATTGTCACGGGCAAGCCGTCCATCGCCTCCAGCGTTCCCTTGACCACTGCCTTGACGTGGACGAACAGCTCATCGAGCGCGGCCCGCCTCTCTATCGTCGTCCGCGACAGGATCATCTTACGCAGCAGGAAGAGCGGCACGTCGCTGCCCTTGCCGTAGAACATATGCTCAGTGCGGAAGAGCCCGATGCCGCCCGCACCCAGCCGCCGCGCCAGCGCTGCGTCGGCCGGCGTCTCGGCGTTGGTGCGAACTACCATCCTGCGGTACTTGTCGGCCAGTTCCATGAACTGCTGGAACCGCGGCTGCTCGGTCGCGTCCATCATCGCCACCTTTCCCGCATACACGCGGCCCCGGGTCCCGTTCAAGGTCAGCCAGTCACCCTCGGTGAAGATCTTGCCATGGATCGTGAGCTTCTTTGCCGCCGCATCGACCTTCGTGTCCTTGGCGCCGACGACGCAGCATTTGCCCCAGCCCCGCGCCACCAGGGCCGCGTGCGACGTCATCCCGCCGCGCGCCGTCAGGATGCCGGCGGCGGCCCGCATCCCGTCGATGTCCTCGGGTGACGTCTCCTCGCGGACGAGGATGACCGGGTCCGGCTGGACGCGACGTGACCACGCAACCGCCTCGGCCGCCGTGAACACCACGCGGCCGGACGCGCCGCCCGGCCCGGCCGGCAACCCCTCGCCCAGCAGCGCCGCGTCTTTCTCGGCAGCCGGGTCGAGAATAGGGTGGAGCAGCTCGTCGAGCTGGGACGGCTGCACGCGCCGGAGCGCGGTCCGCTCGTCGATCAACTTCTCATCCAGCATGTCCATCGCGGTATTCAGCGCCGCGACCCCGGTGCGCTTGCCGGTCCGTGTCTGGAGCATGTAGAGCTTGCCGTTCTCGATGGTGAACTCAAGGTCCTGCATGTCGCGGAAGTGCTTCTCCAGTTGCGTCCGGTACTTGTCCAGCTCTGCATAGAGCTCTGGCATCGCCGTCTCCAGGCTCTCCATCGCCTCGTTGCGCACGTTGCGGCTCGCCGAGTTCAACGGGTTGGGCGTACGGATGCCGGCCACGACGTCCTCGCCCTGCGCGTTGCGCAGCCACTCACCGTAGAACTGAGCGTCCCCGGTCGCCGGGTTGCGCGTGAACGCCACGCCGGTCGCCGAAGTGTCGCCCATGTTGCCGAACACCATCGCCTGCACGTTCACCGCCGTGCCCCATTCGTCGGGCAGGTTCTCGATGCGACGATAGGCTACTGCCCGCTTGCCGTTCCAGCTCCGGAAGACGGCGCGGATGCTGCCCCACAACTGCTCCTCGGGTTCCTCCGGGAACGGCTTGCCGAACGTCGCGGCGATGAGCTTCTTGTACGCGTCGCACAACCCCCTGAGGTCCGCGGCAGTAAGATCAGAATCGTCCTTGCGCCCGGTCCGCTCCTTCAGTTCGTGCAGCAGAACCTCCAGCCGGGCCCTGATGCCCTTGCCCTCAGACGGCTCGATGCCCTCGGCCTTCTCCATCACAACGTCAGAGTACATCGTCAGCAGTCGGCGGTATGCATCATAAGCAAACCGTTCATTGCCGGTCATCGCGACAAGCCCGGGCAGGGTGCGCTCGCAGAGCCCGATGTTCAGCACGGTTTCCATCATCCCGGGCATCGATGCCCGCGCGCCTGAACGGCACGACAAGAGCAGGGGCGCCTTGGGGTCGCCGAACTTCCGTCCCGCCTGCTGCTCGATGTGCTCAAGGCTCGACTTCACCTGACCGGAGAGGTCCGTCGGGTAGTTTTCGCTCTTCATGTAGTGGACGCAGACCGTAGTGGAAATCGTAAACCCGGCCGGAACCGGCAGGCCGAGATTGGCCATCTCTGCCAGGTTCGCGCCCTTGCCGCCGAGCAAATCCTTCATCTGCGCCGAGCCGTCGGCCCGGCCGCCGCCGAAGCGATAGACCGATTTCATGCGATAGACTCCGTTCTGCGGTCGCTGCTCATCGAACATCAATAGCTAGTCGTATATCCGTCTGTGCGGCGCCGATGCCGCAACGGTGGGCTACTCCTGCTTGCCGGCTTCGCCGGCATCCGTGGAGAGAAAGGCGTCGAGGAGTTCCTTGGCCTTGGCCATATCCTCCTCGTCCACCAGCACCTCGCCCCAGACCGGGCGCATGATACGGGCCAGACCGTCATAGGCCGGAATCTGGAACGAACGTATCATCGCCGGAATCCCGTTCTCTTCGAACAGGTCGCGGACCGCGTTCGCCATCAACTCATCGGCGGGCCGGTAGATAGCCTTAATTGCCACGGAGTCAAGAGTATAGGTCGATTTCCCTCGATAGTCAAACCCGCCGAACCGGTCCAGCAAACTCCTCACCCGCGCTTCGTTCTCCCTCTCCTTTCAGAGGAGAGGGTTGGGGTGAAGAGTCAGTCAGGCTTGGCTCACGCGCAGGCGCAGGCCGCGCCGGCGCAGCTCGCGTATGTAGGCAGCCGACGGGACACAATTCTCCCCGGTGAATGCACCGGCACACTTGATCTGTCCACGGCCGAGCATCAACGCCACAATCGCTGCCGAGAAGCCGGTCGTCCGCTCCATCGCCGTCAACCCGCTTCGTTTGTCCGCGTAGTCCACGAGTTCGTACCTGATCGTTCTTCCGCCACTAGATCCCTCTATCCCTTTGCCCCTCTGTCCCTTCCCTTCTACCTCCACCCTGAGCAGCACCACGTCATCCTTCTCCCAAGGTAGCACCGCCTCCAGTCGCTGAATCAGCAGGTGGCGCGGGATGACACGCTTGCCGTCCACCTCAATCGGCTTCATGTCGGTCAGCCCGAGGTCGAAGAGCAGCCGGACTTTGGCGCAGTGGCCCGGGTAACGGATCGTCTTGTAGTCAAGCGACTTCACCTTGCCGCGGTACGTGTAGGGCAGTGTCGAAGAGCCACCCGAGGTGTTGAATGCCTCGAGCTTTCCGAAGGGCTTGGGGAACGCCAGCTCCTCAACGTCGGCCAGTGGTTCACGCCACGCCAGTCTGCCGTTTCGCAGCACCAGGCATGACTCAACGTACTCGTTGATTAGTCCGTTGGCCGAGAACACGAGCGCGTAGTTGAGCGGCGGCCTCGGCTTGCGCGGCAGCCCGCCCACGCGGATCCGGATCGAGTCGGTCCGCCTCAGCCGCGCGACGCCGTCCGCGGCCAGGATACTCACCATTCCCGGCGCCAATCCACAGTCCGGCACGATAGTGACGTCGGCCTTCTTTGCTTGGACGCCGAGCGCCAGCTCCGCATTCACCACGTCATTGTTCCCACCCAGATCGCAGAAGTGCGTCTGGGTCGCGACTGCCGCGCGCGCCAGACCAAGGTTGAAGAAGTACGGGACGCAACTGACCGCGACGTCACAGGGCTTCATCAATTCGGTCATGCGCTGCCGATCCCCGGCATCGGCCTTGAACGTCCTCACCTTCCCGCTGCGCAGCCATCGCTTGAGACTGCTCAGCCGCGCTGGATCAACGTCGCAGACTCTGACCTCGTCAACGTCCTCCTGACGCACCAGATCGTATGACACAGCCCGCGCCTGCATCCCGGCTCCAATGACAAGAAACTTCATAATTGTCCTTTCATCGCTGACTCTCGGTGCAATGCTACTCCTGCCCGCGCGCCGGTCAACGACGACCAGTCGTCGCCGCTCGACGTCCGCATCCCTTCCGCCACTCGATCCCTCGGTCTCTCGTCCACTACCCCGAGGCCCGATTCCGTTTCACTTCTGCGTTCTGGCTTCTGAAGTCTGGCCTCCGACTTCGCCAGATCCTAAGGATCATCCCTCTCTTCAAAGCTCCCCCGAAAGCTCGTCTCAGAGCTCGCGGGAAGGCATCTTAAGTTGCATGCTCAAGAGTGTGCTTCACAGCATTTTCCATTGCTCATCTCAATGCTCGTCACATCGCATCGCGCATCGCCCGTCTCAAAGCTCAGCGCATTGCTTCTTTCATCGCTTGCCTGAAAGCTCAGTCGCAAGCTCGCGTCAAAGCTCCTCTGAAAGCTTCATTCAAAGCCCATTTCAAGGCTCGTTTGATGGCTTCTTCGAAAGCTCCTCAAAGGGCTAGCCCCCAGGCGACCCCTATGTGCGGACTTCCCGCTACCTGGCAGGGCTTAATCGACTGATTGTGCTGAAGTTATGCTCTATTGCAGAGAGACGCTAATCCCCCAGTTCTTTCTGCCAATCTTGGCCCGAAATCCGCCCAACCGAGCGATAGAGATCGCCTGTTGTGTCACCGCGGTTATTGCGACTTTGCGCGGCAGCTTCACCGCCTTTCGCGGATTCGAACCATCTCAGGCTCGACGCTCGCGAAGTAGGCTCAGGTGCTGCTTGAGAAGTGGCAGAGCCGCGGCCTCAGCCCGTACGTGCTCGCCGCCATCCGCACCACGGTGATGAATGTCCGCGCGCCAGCGCCATAGTGGATGGTCGCCTTCCGCTTGGCCAAGGGGCGCAAGCTGTGAGCTGAGAGCCATCGGCCCAACTGCGCTTGAAAGCGCGTTGCCCCGGGAGTAACTAGATGCGTCGCAGAATTCATGTCCGAGCTTCCTCGTCCACGAACTCCTTGGGCTCGGTCGACTGTTGAATCGCGAGGTCAATCAACCACTTCTGCTCAGCATTGTCGCCGACCGCTTCCGGCACGCGTGAAAACCAAAGCCCGGCCTTGTCCTGGTTCCCGATGCGGCGGTGCAACTCACCGATGAGGTAAGTGGCAATCGCCAGTTCGTCTCTCGGCACCAACCCCTTGTCCATCGCCGCCTCGAACCTCGTCACTGCCTCACGTCGAAATCGGACACCCGCTTCACTTCCCTGAGATTCGCACCATCCTGCCCTAAGCCATATATTGGCGACCTGAAAGGCAGACGCACCTCTGTGCTCCGCAATCCGGGCCGAGTTCTCATACCTCGCGCCCACGTTGCGGTGGTCCACTGTCGGCATGACGTTCTGCTGCACCCACTCCTTCAGCGCCGGGGTCACGGCCTCCGAGCTGAAGTCACCCTCAAGTCCCGAATACCCGCACTGAGAGCAAGAGTGGACCATGAACGGCAAATGCGGCAATCCGCGCGCGTGCCGGTACAAGTCAGTCGTCAGCGGGCCGCACGTGTTGGCGGAAAAGAGAGACGTCGCCTTGAACTGGTTCCCACAGCACGGGCAGTTCAGAGCCAGCACCATTGGTCTAGTCAACCGACCTCCTCAAAACGCTGTCCCCAGTCATTCGCCCGCCGTTTCGACCTTGCCACTGGGGTTACTGCTTTCTGTGCCCAACGTTGCGCCCGCCAGTGTCATAGACCCGAATTCCTGTATGCTATGGCTGAATGCAAATGGGTGGCTCATCAACCTGCTTGTAGGCCGTGGAATTCAGGCTAAACCGTCGGAAGAGTTCGTCATTGACGTCTTTACCCAAGAGAGAAATACGTGTTGTGTCGGTCGACCTTCCCGCACGCCAGCCACCGGCGATTTCGACGCCTCCGATATCCGTCAGCAAGTACCTGTCATGAAGCCAGTCCCCGAAGGTCACCTCGTCCCAACGGACAACGCGCACCGCTAGTCCCTCCGGCACAATGTAGCGGCCATGCCAGAGGCATTGCTCCCTAAAGCCATCGTCCACCATGCCTTCCGCGACTTTGCCGTGCCTGACGTGAATCTCGATCTTGTCAACAGAAGGTTCCTTACTTTTCAGGCTGGCGAGCACTTTGAAGATAGTGCTCTGAAAACCGCACTCGAGCATGTCCCTCGGTTAGTTGAAATTCCTAGCGGCTCCCACATCACTTTAGGCAACTCTCTCTGTTGCGTCAATTTCTTTCGGTGACGCGGACCGTTCCAGTGCACTCAGCAATGCGGGGATGTGCCGGTAGCCATCTACGCACCGGAAGTGCTGCTCGGCATGTAGCAGCCCAGCTACACACCAGCGCCAGCGCATCTCGCCAGGGCGCCAGCGCTTC
>VGIR01000010.1 GCA_016867815.1 candidate division WOR-3 bacterium
GAAGCGCTGGCGCCCTGGCGAGATGCGCTGGCGCTGGTGTGTAGCTGGGCTGCTACATGCCGAGCAGCACTTCCGGTGCGTAGATGGCTACCGGCACATCCCCGCATTGCTGAGTGCACTGGAACGGTCCGCGTCACCGAAAGAAATTGACGCAACAGAGAGAGTTGCCTAAAGTGATGTGGGAGCCGCTAGGAATTTCAACTAACCGAGGGACATGCTCCTCGGCCTTGAGCTTGGCAGAGAGTTTCCCACTGAGCTTGGGATTGAACTCGCCATTGCACTCGGGAGTGAACTTTCGCTTGAGCTTGGGAGTGAACTCGGTATTGAGTTCGGCAAGGAGCTCTCCACTGAGCTTGGGAGTGAGATTCCCATTGAGATCGGAAAGGAGCTCGCCAGTGAACTCGCCGTTGAGCTTGGGAAAGAGCTTGCCACTGAGCCGGGCAATGAGCTTGGGATTGAGCTCGCCCCTGAGCCCGGCACTGAGCTTACCGTTGAGTTTGGGAGAGTATAGCCCCAGCGCAGGGGTCTATTTCGGTTGGAACAAGCTAACTGCCTTCTCTGCTGCCACTTGTGCCATCTTTCTGCCTCGCCGTCCATTCTACAACGTCGTAGAATTCGGCTGGACAGTGTGGCCCGGACACGTGCGTTGGAATGGGAATGGGAGTCCATCTATATGTAGTGGTCGGGACGTTCCCGACTACAATTCCGCCGCCCACTCCACGGCCCACAGACCGCCTCCCCCCTTGCCTCCGCCGAAACAGCGCGGGATCCATCCAAACGTGCAACTGCTCGTACTTCGACCCGAACATCGAACCGAACAACGTCGCAGACAACTGCCGGAACAACGACCGGTACGACTTCGTGAGCAACTCGCGGTACAGCGACGGACAGAGCTCAAGACTGAGGTCGAGGTTCAGGTCGAGATAGAACGAGCGACGCAACTGACGACGCACGCGAGTACGCAGCTCACGATCCCTCTGCCGGTGCTTCGACGTACGCTTCGTCGGGTGCTTCGTGAAACGCAACCGCGGCTCCGGCGCGCTGTCGGCTCACCTGCCGAAGCACCTGCTGCATCACCTGTTGCTTGACCGGACGGGGAATCGAAGTATCATCACGCCAACCAAAGGAGGCAATATGCCTTGCATGAAGCGCGGCGTGAAGAAAGCCGCCAAGAAGACCGCGAAGAAGAAGACCAAGAAGTAGGTCGACGTTCTCTTCTGAGGGGGCGCAAGCCCCCTTCTGAATCTGAGAACCAGAATGAGATCTAACCACAAAGACACCAAGACACCAAGAGGATTCCCAAAAAGGGAGGCTCTGAACGTTTGGCGTCTTGGCGGTTCAATACCAGTCTCGTCGTCCCACTTCGGCTTTGTGCCTTTGTGTCTTGGTGGTGAGAATCCGATATCCGTGTCCGCCTGATGCACGAACTCCTCGAACGTTTCTCCAGGTCCGCACTCCTGCCGGCACTCGCTGAACGCCTGGCAGCCGGCGCGCACACCGGCATCTCAGGCGTGGTCGGCGCCGCCCGTTCAATGCTCGCCGCCGACGTGGCGCAGCGGCTCGGGCGGACCGTAGTCCTGGTCCCCGACGATGCGCACGCCGCGCGCGCACTGCACCTTGACCTGGAAACGGTTGCCTCAGACCTCAACCTGCTGTTCTTCGAGCCTGACTCGCCGCGTCTACCTGCCCAGCTCGCAACACTCGGTTCGGGCCCTGGAGTCATCGTGGCTTCTGCGGAGAGTCTGAACAAGCCTGCGCCGGTATGGGAACAGGGAGTCGAGAGTCGAGAATCGGGAGTAGCCGGTGCGGGACCGCTCTCGCTGGCGCTGAATCGGCAGATGGAGATGGAGAAGCTCATCAGTTGGCTGGAGGAGAACGGCTATGAGCGCACGGACCTCGTGACCGAGCCGGGTGAGTACGCGACTCGCGGCGGCATAGCCGACATCTTTGCGGAGGGGGCTGAAGCGCCGGTCCGAGTCGAGTTCCTCGGGGACAGCATCGCGTCGCTCCGCCGATTCGACCCACTGCTCCAGCGCTCGGTATCGCACATCGAGGCCGCGTCAATTCCGACCCGCAAACAGCCGGGGCAGTCTGACCAGCCGGCGTCAACTCTGCTTCCGCGCAATCTCATCATCATTACCGAGGGCACGGAGTTCGAGGCTCATGCCGTGCTCTTGCTCTCGACCGAACCCGATGCGGAGTTCGTCCTCGGTTGCACGCCAGCGCACAGCTACCTCGGCAACATCGAGCTGCTCCGCAGCGAGATTTTCGATTGCCGAGTGCCGAATGCCGAATCGCCCGACAATCGACAATCGCCAATCGCCAATCGCCAATTCCTTTGGTTCGTCGCCGCCAGCACCGACAGCCAGCGCTCGCGCCTCTCCTCCATCATCGGAGCCGGACCGCACTTCTTTACCGGTGCGTTGAGCGCCGGGTTCATCTGCGAGCCGCTCGGCTTCGGCCTGCTAACTGAGCGAGAGATCTACGGCACGCCCGTGTTCCATCCCCCTCGCCGCCGATTCAAGGGTCTGCCGATTGACAACATCGTCTCGCTCCGACCCGGCGACTACGTCGTGCACATCGACTACGGCATCGGGTCGTTCGAGGGCACGCGCCGTATGACGCATGCCGACGTCGAGAAGGACTACATCGTCGTCGCCTACGCCGGCGGCGACAAGGTCTATGTGCCGGTCGAGAACATCGGTCTGCTCGACCGCTACGTCGGCTCAGAAGGTGTGGCACCGGCACTGGACCGGCTGGGCGGCAGGTCGTGGCTACACGCCAAGGCCAAGGCCGCCCGCGCCAGCGCCGAGTACGCGGAGGAACTGCTCCAGATTTACGCCCGCCGGGCAACCGCCTGCGGCGTCCAGTTCGGACAGGACAACAAGTGGCAGACCGAACTGGAGGCTTCCTTCCCCTACGAGGAAACCCCGGATCAGCTCAAAGTCATGGACGAGGTCAAACGCGATATGGAAGCCCCGCGCCCGATGGACCGGCTCATCTGCGGCGACGTCGGGTACGGCAAGACTGAGATCGCCCTGCGGGCCGCGTTCAAGGCGGCGTCGAACCTGAAGCAGGTCGCGGTCCTTGCGCCGACCACGATTCTCTGCTACCAGCACTACGCGACCTTCAAGAAGCGCCTCGCCCGGTTCCCGCTGCGGGTAGAGATGCTCTCACGGCTCGTGTCCCCGGCGACCCAACGCGAGGTCCTGGCCGGGCTCAAGTCCGGTGTGGTCGACATCGTTGTCGGCACGCACCAACTGCTCAATTCGGCAGTCGCGTACCACGACCTGGGTCTGCTGATAATCGACGAGGAGCAGAAATTCGGCGTGAAGCAGAAGGAGCGCATCCGCTCGGCGCGGGCCGAGGTCGATGTGCTGACCCTGACCGCCACCCCGATCCCGCGCACGCTCTACATGTCTCTGTCCGGGCTGCGCGATATCTCGCAGATGCACACCGCCCCGCCCGGCCGCCGCGAGATCACGACCGAGGTCGCGCCCTGGCACGACCGGGTCATTTGCGACTACGTTGCCCGCGAACTCGCCCGCGGCGGACAGGTCTTCTTTGTCCACAACGAGATTGAGACCATCAACGAAATCGCGGAACGGCTGCAGCGCATTCTGCCCGGAACCAGGTTCGCCATAGCCCACGGCCAGATGTCAGGCCGGCACATGGCCGACGTCTACCTTGGGTTTGCGTCCGGCGAGTACCAGATGCTCCTGTGCACAGCCATCATCGAATCCGGTCTCGACCTGCCCAACGTCAATACCATCATCGTCAACCGCGCAGACAAGTTCGGTCTCTCCGACTTGCACCAGTTGCGGGGACGCGTGGGCCGGTCCGAGGCGCAGGCCTATGCCCTGTTCCTGACCCCGGCCCGGCGCGAAGTCACCGAGGACGCACGCAAGCGACTCTCGGCCCTGCTCGCCTACTCGAAGCTGGGTTCGGGCTTCAAACTGGCAATACGTGATATGGAAATCAGGGGCGTCGGCAACCTGCTTGGCACCGAGCAGCACGGCCAGGTCGCGCGGGTCGGATTCACGCTCTATACGCAGATGCTCAAAGAGGCAGTGGCGCGAATCAAGGGTGAACCGGTCGCCATCGAGCCCGAGCTCAGCCTTGACGTATCGGCCTACATTCCCAAGGAATACGTGTCGGACGGGTATGAGCGGGTCGCACTCTACAAGCGGCTGCTCGCCGTCGAGAGCGAGCCGGAACTGGAAGAACTGCGCGCAGAACTGGTCGACCGGTTCGGACGATATCCGGCACCGGTCGAGACCTTGTTCCTCATCGCGCTGGTACGAGTCCGCAGCCGCAAGCTCGGCCTGCTCAAGGTGAGCCTCAAGAACCACGTCGCCACAATTGTCAGGGCCGATAGGACGTTCACGGCCAAGGGCGGAATCGGCGAGCTACTGGACTGGCTCAAGGGAAAGGCCGAACCACAAACGCCGAACGCCGAAGTCGGGCGCTAGCAGCTAGAGCGGGGCACGTAGCCCGCTGATCTCGATCCGGCGGCCCGCGCCATCAACGCTCATTCTGACACAGACCGCCGACGCGGGCAGAACCCTCTCAGCCCTTTCGGCCCACTCGATCAGACAAACGCCGTCGCCTTCAAGATAGGAGTCGAGCCCGATAGACTCCAAGTCACTACCATCGTTCAAACGGTACAAGTCAATGTGGTAGACCGGCACCCCCTCCCTTTGTTCTCTCCCCCTCGAAGGGGGAGGGAAGGGTGAGGGTGGCAGCTTCGATTCCTCGGCCGAACCTTGGCGCTCTTGGCGTTCTTGGCGGTTTCCCGTTCGGTCCGGCGTTCTTGGTGTCTTGGTGTCTTGGTGGTGAACTCCGGTTCTTCCGCGATACTCCGTGACGATGACGAACGACGGGCTCTTCACCACCTCGAGCACGCCCAGACCCGCCGCTACGCCCTTGATCATCGTGGTCTTGCCTGCGCCCAAATCGCCGTAGAAGGCGACCACGTCGCCGGCTGTCAACTGCAATGCCAGAGTGCGGCCGAGGGCGACGGTTTCCTCTGAACTCTTGGTATGATACACCACTTGTCGCCCTAGGTGCGAACGCCGACCGCCGAACGCCAAACTGACACGGACAGGTCGAAGTGCGAGCGCCGAATGCCAGACGCCGAATGCCAGAGGGACATAGGCGACCCGTGGGGCGAACGCCGACCGCCGAGAAACAAGCGCGGAGACGACACTGACGGCCCTACGTACGATAGCCGAACATCGACCGCCGGGACAACATGGCCTACAGCCCGCGCTTTGCGGTCTTCCTGGACGCGACGAAGATGGCTACAAGTTGCCTGGCCTCATCAAGGAGCTTCTCAAGTTCCGACCTCGGTCCGCACGACAGATCCGCAAGCAACTGCATCCAGTAGACGGATTCGTCCGCCTCTTCTTCCACGATGGCGAGTTTGGCGATGAAATCCGCCCGAGACCGCGCGCGCTGTGCAGAACGATAGTTGGCTCCGACTGATGTGGCTGAACGCAGCAACTGCTTGGCGATGACCTGAAACTCCGCCCGTCTAGGTAGGCCCGAGCAGAAGCGAATCACATCCAGCGCGAACCGTCTAGTCCGCAACTCGAGGTCTGTCTTCACTTCCCTACTCGGGCCCCTTCATTCCGTGATTGTGATCCGGCGGCCACCATCCGTGGTAGTCCGCTCGTTCTGCGTTCAGGTTTCGCGCTCGCCGTTGCCCGTCTGACCCCGTTTGGCGCTCGGCGTTTGGCGCTTGGCGTTTACACCAATTCGACACTCAGGGCTGTCGCCTCACCGCCGCCGAGGCACGCCGCGACCAGCCCGGTCTTCAGTCCTCGGTCCTTCAGCGCGTGGATGATAGAGACGATGATGCGCGCGCCGGAGCAGCCGATCGGATGGCCAAGAGAGATGGCGCCACCGTTCACGTTCACTTTGTCCCAGTTCCAGCCCAGGCCCTTGCCGTCTGCCAGCACCTGTGACGCGAATGCCTCATTGATCTCAATCAAGTCGAAGTGGTCGATCTTCACGCCCTGCGCGTTGAGCAGGTTGGTGACTGCCTTGATCGGCGCGAAGAAGAGACGCTTCGGCTCGACGCTGCCCGTTGCATATGCAACCACCCGCGCTAGCGGCTTCAAGCCATTGGCCTTGGCGTACGCACCGTCGGCAAGAACCAGCGCCGCGCCGCCGTCGTTGATGGATGACGCATTGCCCGCCGTCACCGTGCCGTCCTTGGAGAAGACCGGCTTCAATGTGGAGAGCTTCTCGAAAGTCGTGTCGGCACGCGGCCCCTCGTCGGTGTCGAACACGATGGGGTCGCCCTTCTTCTGCGGCATCACGACCGGCGCAATCTCGGCCTTGAACTTGCCGGCCTTGATCGCCGCGATCGCCTTGGCGTGACTGCCGGCCGCCCACTTGTCCTGTTCCTCGCGGGTAACGCCGCCCTCGGTCGCGGTGAAATCGCCGAGGACGCCCATATGAACGTCTCCGAAGTAGTCCCAGATGCCGTCGTAGATCATGCCGTCCTGCAGCTTGACATCGCCCATCTTGTTGCCGACGCGCAGCTGCTTCATGTAGTACGGCACGTTGGACATCGACTCCTGGCCGCCGACCACGACGACCTTGGCGTCACCGGCCTTGATCATCTGGCAGCCCAGAGCCGCGGCGATCATGCCCGAACCGCAGACTTTGTTCACGGTCAGGGCCGGAATCTCGACCGGCAGCCCGGATTTGACCGCGGCCTGGCGGGCCGGCGCCTGGCCGATGCCGGCCGGACAGACGTTGCCCATGATGACACCCTCGACGTCGGTCGGCTTGACACCCGACCGCTCGACCGCTGCTTTGATCGCGACCGCACCGATCTCGGGTGCGCGCAGGGACGCGAGCGAGCCGTGAAAACGTCCCACCGCTGTTCTCGCCGCCCCGACTATGAACGTATCCTGTGCTTTGCCTATCGTCATCGTCTACTCCTTTGCAGCCTTCCAGTCCGGCTTCTGCTTCGAAAGGAACGCAGCGGTACCGATAGCCGGCTCCTTGGTCGAGAAGCAGACTCCGAACGCCTCGATCTCATATGAATTGCCATTGGCCAGGTCGGTATCCAGCCCGAGGTTGATGCAGGCCTTGGCGAGTTTGACCGCAGTCGGGCCCTTGGACGCGATCTTCTTCGCCATCTCGGTGACCGTCTCGACCAGCTTGTCCGCCGGAACCACTTTGTTCGCGAGGCCGATCCGCAGCGCCTCGGCCGCGTCAATCGCATCGGCGGAGAGGATCAGTTCCTTGGCGATGCCCGGTCCCACCAGCCGCGCCAGACGCTGCGTGCCGCCGAAGCCGGGTATCAGCCCGAGGTTCACTTCCGGCTGACCGATCTTGACCGTGTCGGCCAGCACCCGGATGTCGCAGGCGATGGCGAGCTCGCAGCCGCCGCCCAGCGCGTAGCCGTTGACCGCGGCGATCACCGGCTTGTCCATGCTTGCGATCTTGCCGAAGGCGCGGTGGCCCCTGCGGGCGAAATCCCGTGCCTGCATCGGCGTGAAGCTCGTCATCTCGGCGATGTCGGCACCGGCCACGAACATCTTGCCCTCGCCGTATATGACCACGACCAGCACGTCATCTTCATGGGCGAACCAGTCCATCGCTCGATCCAGCTCGAGGACCACGTCGGTGTTGAGCGCGTTCATCGGCGGGCGGTTCACCTTGAGCCAGCCGATGCCATCTTCTTTTCTGACAACCAGGTACTTGAAATCCACGGGAGCCTCCAGTTCTAGCCTTCACCCGGAGCGGGTAAGGATATCACTATAGGACGGACAGCGCCCATGGTCAAGCGGCAGTCACGCTGCCGCGCTAGCCCGCTCAAGGCCGGGGAAAAACCTCGATGCAGTCAGTCGGGCAGACGTCCCGGCACAGACCGCATCCGTAGCACTGCTCGCGGTCAATCATCAGCTTCCCGTCCACCATCTTCCGCGCATGGAAGAAGCAGACTCCGGCGCATGCCCCGCAGTCGGTGCAGTCCTCAATCCTGGTCGTCTCAATCATCGCGCCCTTGTCGCACTTCTCGTTCGGATCAGAGAAGTATCCGCAGCAGTCGTCGCAGCAGAAACAACTCCCGTCCACGTCCGTGCGGCTGTCGTTCCGGAACGGCCGGACAACGAGGTGCTTCTCCTCCGCCTCCTTCAGTATGGCGTCGACATCGGCCCGCGTGACCTCCTTCTTGCCGGAACCGCTTGAACCGATGTCGCCGTTGAGAAGAAGGCAGACGTCCTTTCGCGACCGCTTGCAGCCTGCATCCTTTCCCTCGCGGCACCCGCAGTTCGAGACCCAGAACCGGTCGTGCCGCTTCAGAATGTCGCGGAACTCCTCCCGCGTGCTCACAAAGTGCATCGGCACTTCGTTCTTGTTCATTCACCCTCCTCCGGCCAGGGCGCCAGGGCGACCAGGGCCTGGGCTGATTCTGATGTCATGATCGTAATATGCCGAAACGCGTGTTGACCGTCAAGCCTGACAGACCGCCGATCCGGCGTTTGACTGCGACCGGAAAGACGTTATGCTGATTCAATCAACGGAGGCAAATGTGTTGATAGTCATCCTTGTCCTCATCGGACTGCTCGTCGTCATCGCCATCGGCATCTACAACACGCTGGTGGTGAAGCGCAACCGCGTGCGCAACGGCTGGTCCCAGATTGACGTCCAGCTCAAACGCCGGATTGACCTCATTCCGAACCTGATCGAAACCGTCAAAGGCTATGCCGCGCACGAGAAGGCGATCTTCGAGCGGATTGCCGAGGCCCGTTCCCTTGCCATCAACGCGAAGGGGCCGGCCGAGGCGGCGACCGCCAACAACCAGCTCACCGACACACTGAAGACACTCTTCGCCGTCGTCGAGAACTACCCGAACTTGAAGGCGAACGAGAACTTCCTCAAGCTGCAGGAAGAACTCTCCGGCACGGAGAACAAGCTCGCCTTCTCCCGCCAGTTCTACAACGACGTCGTCATGGACTACAACAACTCCACCGAGCTGTTCCCGTCCAGCGTCTTCGCTGGCATGTTCGGCTTCAAGCAGGCCGAGTTCTACAACGTGCCCGAGGCCGAACGCGAGGCGCCGAAGGTCAAGTTCTAGCCGCCGGCGTTCCGCGGAGACGACCGTGCCCGAGCGCAGGAACCTCTATCAGCTGATCGGCGCCAACAAGGCGAAAACCCTCTTCTTCATCATCGGGTTTTCGCTGCTGCTCGGCCTCGTCGGCTACGGACTGGGATGGTACTTCCAGTGGGGCACGGGTGCGTACGCGCTGTTCGGGCTCTTCATCATCGGCTACAACCTGATCCTCTACTACAACTCGGACAAGCTCGCGCTGGCTGTGAACGGGGCCAAACCGGCTGACCCGGCCGAGTTCCAGCAACTGCACAACATAGTCGAAGAAGTCGCGATTGCCGCGGGCACTCCGAAGCCGAAAGTCCATGTCATCGACACCGACGCACCCAACGCCTTTGCCACCGGCCGCAACCCGAGCCATGCATCCATCGCCGTAACCCGAGGCCTGCTGGCAGTAATGAACCGTGAGGAACTGCAGGGCGTAGTAGCCCATGAACTCTCCCACGTCCGCAACTATGACATCCTGCTGATGACCGTCGTTGCCATCATCGGCGGATTGCTGGTTCTCTTCCGGGACGTGTTCCTGCGCTGGGGCCTGTTTGGCAGCGGACGCCGGCGCCGTGATGACCGGGGCGGCGGTCAACTCGGGTTGATACTGCTGGTCGTTGCCGTCGCGTTTGCGGTCATCTCCCCGCTGCTGGTCGCCCTGATACGCGCGGCCATATCAAGGCAGCGCGAGTACCTGGCCGACGCATCTGCCGCACTCATGGTCCGGAACCCCTACGGCCTTAGTTCGGCGTTGAGGAAACTCGGGGCGTACGAAGGCAAGCTGCGCAGCGCTTCGGCGGCGACCGCCCACATGTTCATCGCCAACCCCCTGGGCAAGGATCACGGCACTTCCGTGAATCTCTTCGCTTCCCACCCGCCGATTGCGGACCGAATCCAGCGACTCGAACAGCTGGTCATTCCCGAGGAGTCCGGGAAGACCTAGCGGCGTGTCCTGGCCGGGTCGCTACTGGCCGCCGGACTTCTGAGCGTTGTAGGGACCGCCCTTCTTGAAGCGGTCCCCGTTGCGTATGCAGGCCGGCATCTCGCCCTTGAACCGGATTGAATCCGGTCCGGACACCTCGCGCAGCGAAGTCAGCAACTGGTGATCCAGGGCGACCCGCTGCTCGCGCAGTTTCATCTCCCGGGACGAACCGTCCGGCTGAATCAACCTCAAGTAAACCAGTGAGTTGCCGGGATGCTCGTCGAGCCGCTCCTTGATCTTCAGCAGTATTGCCTCATCCAGATCTCTCTCCGGAACGACAACCACCAGGGCGTTCAGGAACCGGCTCGTGTCCTTGAACATCATCACCCGGTCGGCCCAGAACTGCGGCACACCCTGGCCTCGACCCGAGGCATCCGCCGCTCTGACTTTCACCGTTCCCTGTACCGCCACCAGGTTGTCGGTCTTCAACACGGCGCGGCAGCCTTCCAGCACGTCAGCGAAGACCATCACTTCAATACCGCCGTCAAAGTCCTCGACCGTAACGATCGCATACTCGCGGTCACGCTTGTCCTTGCGCGCCCGACGGCCGGTGATCACCCCGCCCAGCGACGCCTTGGCGCCGTCGCGCATCGTCTCGATCTGGGCGATGGTCGAAAGACCCAGCGCCTCGTATTCGGCCCGGTACGGTTCGAGAGGATGCGAGGAGAAGTAGAACCCGAACGCGTCCTTCTCGTAGTTGAGAAGTTCGTGCGTGTCGAACTTCGCCGCCGCCGGCCTGACTGCCTCCTCGCCGGCGCCGAACATGTCGAACTGACGCTCGGCGAACCGGAGCTTCTCGGAGGCGGCCTTGTTCATTTCCCACTCCAGGGAGCTGAGCAGCGCCGTCCGGTTCGGCTCGAAGCGGTCGAACGCGCCTGCCTTGATCAGCGATTCCACTGCTTTCCGGTTTGCGGTCCCCTTGGTCCGCACCAGGAAGTCGAGCAAGCTCTCATAGGGTCCATGCTCTTGCCGTTCCTTGACGACGAACTCACTGGCACCGGTCCCGAGATTCTTCACACCCGCCAGCCCGAACCGCACGCTGCCGCCCTCTATCGTGAACGGCACGAAGCTTGAGTTCACGTCCGGCCCCAGGACTGCAATGCCCATTCTCCGCGCTTCGTTCACGAACTTCGCCAGCTTCTTGAAGTCCCCGAGTTCACTTGTCAGGGTGGCGGCGATGAACTCTACCGGGAAGTTGGCCTTCAGATACGCCGTGATGTAGGAGAGATACGCGTAGCCCGCGGCGTGTGACTTGTTGAACCCGTACCCGGCGAACTTGGCCAGCAGGTCGAAGATCCTCTCCGCCTTCGCTTCGGGTATCTTGTTCTGTTTCGCGCACCCCTCCACGAAGACATCGTGCTGTGCCGCCATCTCCTCCGGCTTCTTCTTGCCCATGGCCCGGCGCAGCAGATCGGCCTTGCCGAGCGTGTAGCCGGCAAGCACCTGGGCTGCCTGCATCACCTGCTCTTGATAGATCATTATCCCATACGTCTCGTTGCAGATCGGCTCCAGCAACTGGTGCTCGTAGGAGATTGACTCCTTGCCGGCCTTGCGGGCGAGGTACTGCGGTATCAACTCCATCGGTCCGGGGCGGTACAATGCTATCAGGGCGATGATGTGCTCGATCCGGTCCGGCATCATCTGCCGGCAGAGGTCGCGCATTCCCGCGCTCTCGAGCTGGAAGACGCCCACGGTGTCCGCCTTCTGGAGCAGTTGGAATGTACTGGCGTCGTCGAGCGACATCGCTTCGATGTCCAGGTTCGTGCCCTTGTCCCGGACCAGCTTCGCCGCCTCCTCGACTACGCTCAGGGTACGCAGACCGAGGATGTCCATCTTCAGCAGCCCGGCGGCGTCCAGGGCGTACATGTCGTACTGCGTGCAGACATCCTCACCCGGCGACCGGTAGAGCGGGACGAGTTCAATCAGAGGTTGCGGCGCAATCACCACTGCCGAGGCGTGGATCGAGGCGTGCCGGCAGAGACCCTCGACCTTGCGGGCAATCGCCATCAGCTCCTGATACTCAGGCTTCTCGTTGACCGCCTCGCGCAGCTCCGCTACGTTCTTGAGCGCCGGTTCCAGTTCCATGTTCTGGGGGATCAGTTTGGCAATCCGGTCGACTTCGCCGATCGGAACATCCAGCACGCGGCCCACGTCACGGACGGCGGCGCGCGCCTGCATAGTGCCGAACGTGATGATCTGCGCGACCGAGTCCTCGCCGTAGCGCTGCCGGATGTAGTCGATCACCTCCTGCCGTCTGGCGTCCGAGAAGTCGATGTCGACGTCGGGCAGGCTGACGCGTTCGGTCGTCAGGAACCGCTCGAAGAGCAACCCGTACCGTAGCGGGTCGATGTCCGTGATACCGAGACAGTAGAGCACGAGGCACCCGGCCGCCGAACCCCTGCCCGGACCAACCGGAATGCCTTTGGACCGGGCGAAGTCCACGATGTCCTTGACCACCAGGAAGTAGCCGGGGAATCCCATCCGGGCGATGACATCCAGCTCGAACGCGAGGCGCTTCTCGGCCTCCGGCGCCAGCTCAGGATAGCGCCGGCGCAACCCCTCGCGCGCGAGGTGCTTCAGATACGCGAGCGCGTCGGCAAAGCCCTGCGGTGGCCGGTAGTGCGGCAGGTGAAAGTGAACGCGCTCGAAGTCGAGCAGGAGGTTGCATCGGTCCGCTACCTCACGGGTGCGCCGCAGCGCATCCGGCATGTCGGCGAACGCCTTGGCCATCTCCTTCTGTGACCGAAAGTAGAGCTCTCCTGAGGTCATCTTCAGGCGGTTCTGGTCGGACAGCTTCTTGCCGGTCTGGATACAGACCAGGGCATCGTGTGCGCGCGCGTCGTCCGGCCGCAGATAATGACAGTCGTTGGTGGCGACGATCGGGATGTCAAGTGTGGAACTCAGGTCCCGGACTCCGGGGATTATCTTCTCCTGATCGGCGAAGCCCGCGCGCATCACCTCCAGGTAGAAATTCTCCGGCCCCAGCATCTGCTGGTACTGGGAAGCCGCCTGCATCGCGCGCTCGGGATCGTCCCGGCGCAGGTAGTAGTTAACCTCACCCTTCAGACAGCCAGACAGCCCGATGAGCCCCTCCGCGTGCTCGGCCAGCAACTCCTTGTCAATCCGCGGCCGATAGTAGAACCCCTCGAGGTACGCCCGCGTCGTCAGCTTCATCAGATTGTGGTAGCCGGTCTCGTTCCGGCAGAGCAGGGTGATATGGAAGCTCGCCTCGTGGACGTCGGAGTCCGGCTTCTTCTCGGTCCGGGAGCGGGGGGCCACGTACATCTCGGCGCCGATGATCGGCTTCACACCGGCCTTCTGTGCTTCCTTGTAGAACTTGATCGCCCCGAACATGTTTCCATGGTCGGTGATTGCCAAGGCCGGCATCCGGAACTCGGCCGCCAGTTTGACCACCGCCTCGACGCTCGAGGCGCCGTCGAGCAGGCTGTATTCGGTGTGATTGTGGAGGTGGACGAAGTCCACTTCCGGAGACTTGGTGGTCACTGACCTATAATGCGAGATGAGGCCGGCAAGTCAAGCAGTGGATGCGGGCTCGTCGGCCGGGAGCTCGGAGCTAGCGGAGAAGCACGAACCTGACGCCCGCTCGCGGCGATGAAGCCGCACGTGCGAAGTACACACCTGTCGGCAGACTTCGCAGGTCCAGCTTCTCGGTCCGACGCGTACTGGACTGCACTTTCGCGACAGGCCTCCCGCAGTCATCGTACACGACGACCGAGCCGGCGCCGTCGCGTACCGTAATCCACAGAGTTCCCCGACACGGGTTGGGCCATGCTCGCGCCAATAGGACAGGAAGTGGCAACTGCGTCTCTCCATCGATACCGGGCTTGGCCCAATCACCAAAGCCAAGCACCAAGCCCTCTGCACCTACTGCCCATGCGTGGGCGCTATCGACCATGAACACGGAGCAGAGATCCATCGCAGCGCTCGCAGTGTCGGGCATCCAGCTAGCGCCTGCATCGGTTGTCCGCAGTATCCTGCCATTCAGACCAACGGCAACACCGTGCCGGGGATTGCAGAAGCGCATGGCCTTCAGGCCGGTCTCTGCTACAACGGTCGTCCACGAATCTCCGCCATTGGTCGTCTGCATCAGCCCGTATGTGGAAAGTACCCAGCCGTTGAGTGTGTCGAACATCTGGATGCGCCGCGCACCGATGTTCGCCGTCTTCGGGGACCAGGAGTCTCCTCCATTCGTTGTCATTCCGACGGAGTCCCAAACCGCCCAGCCGGTCAGGGTGTCGATGAACCACGCATCATAGCCTGCTTCACTGCTGTCCTCGAACGACACGAACGACCGCCAACTTGCGCCGCCGTCATTGGTCCTGACGTCCACTTCGTAGTCCTGCCCCAAATGCCAACCGGTCAGGGTGTCGAGAAATCGGAGTCGTCGCGCGTACACCCAATGGTAGTCCCCGTACCTCTCTAGATGGAATGGCGTCGTCCAGCTTCCGCGTAGCCTCTCTTTGACAAAGACGGTCCAGTTCATGTATCGAGGCTGGGACCAGGACCACAGCCCCCCAGACAGGTACACGTGACACGAATCGACGACCTCCAGACCTGCGAAGCCACTATGAAAATTGCCGGAATCAGGCGGGAGAGTCTGCTCGACGGTCCATGTCCTCCCGCGATCAGTCGTGTGGAACAGGTCCTTGGTCGCCATCGCCCAGCCCTGCATAGAGTCTGCGAATTGAACTTCTCTGAGAGTGTCGCTACCCGCCCACGACAGCAGGTGCCACTTCGCTGCCGACCCAATCGCGGACAACAGAAGCACACCAATCAGGGCTTTCATCGTAGACCTCACATCATGGTAGCTCGACCCAGATTCCTGTCAACATGATGAGACGCCGGCGACGCACAGGCTACATTCGTTCGGACATCACCTCGCTTGACTGGTCATTGGCAATTGGGAACTGAGGTTTCCCGGGGCGAGAATCGACCCGGGCTACGGCTTCTGCTCGAACTCGAGGTGGAGCTTGAGGCGCGGGCCGGTGAACTCGGGCGGCAGCGGCGGCAGGCGGTCGAGTACGAGCAGTGCGCGCTCGCAGGACGCGTCGTACGCGGCGTCGCCGGACTTCTTCTCGATCTTCACGTCCTTCACGGTACCATCGCGCTCGATGACGAACATGATCGTGGAGTTGAAAGTCCTACCCGAGCCCGCATAGGGGTTGATCCAGTTGTCGGAGATGCGGGTGAGGATGACGTTGAGGTAGTACGAGTACCCGAGCGCTTCTGCTCCCTCGATTCTCGCACCCAGGCCGAGCCCCTTGCGCCTGACCATACCATCGCCCTTCTTGGGCGCAGCCTTGCCTTCGGTCTTGGCTTTGGCCTCAACCTTGGCCTTGGGTTTTGCCTGGGACTTCGGCCTCGCCTCGACCAGCGTCGCGCTCTTGGCCTCGGCCGCTTCGGGCAGAGGGGTACCGGCACTGACAACCGAGACATTGAAGACTATCGGGCGACGAGTGTCCTTAACCGCATGGCTCGCGCCCAGCAGCGCCGCGATTCCGACGAGCAGAGCGTGGCCGGCCAATGAAAGCAGCAGGTCAGGGGTACGCCAACCGCGCGTGACACCGGAACCAGCGCTCATGGTGGCCAATTCCCGAATGACCAAAGGTAGTGCGCTCCCGGCGCGTGGGCATTTCCTCTTTCGTTGGGCGTTAGGAATTGGGGATTGGTAATTCCTCTGCGTGCCTGACGCGAACTGGCCTCAGCCAGCATGGCAGACTCTCTACTTCGGCAGCGCCACAAGCCCGATGTTGGTGATTCCCTGTTCCCGGATATCTCCCAGGACCAGCATGATGGTTCCGTAGTCGACGTTCTTGTCCGCCCGCAGGTAGGCGCGGTCGTAGCTGCCGCGTCCGAGCTGGTCGGCGAGGGCCTTGGCGAACCCGGCAACAGTAGTCGACTTCTTGGCAACGAGTATCTGGCCTCCGGCCTGAATGCTTATCTCAATGCCTTCCTTCGTCTGGGGCTGGACCGATGATGTCCGGGGCAGTTCCAGGTCAACGCCCTGGTTCCGGCTGAACGCGGTCGAGACGCCGGCGATGAGGAAGATGACCATGAGCGTGAAGCTCACGTCCGCGAGTGACGTGACGTTCATCTCGGCGAGGAACTTGAGCTTGCGCTCCTTCTTCACGTCCGGTTCCGCTCCTCAATCTGGGTCCCGACAATCTCCCGTCGCATGATGCCGGTCAGCTCGGACGCGAACCGCTCCATCTCGGACTCGAGGTCGCGCGCCTTGCCCACGAAGTAGTTGTAGAACAGCGCGGCAGGAATCGCCACCAGGAGGCCCATGACCGTTGTTACCAGCGCGTCGGAGATGCCCGGCGCGATTGTCTGGAGCGTTGGTATCTGGGTGCCGCGCAGGCCGAGGAACGTGACGAGCACGCCCTGGACCGTGCCGAGCAGGCCGAGGAACGGCGCGACCATGGTCGTTATCGAGAGGAACGCCAGCGAGCTCTGCAACCTGTCCGACTCCTTGGACGCCGCACGCTCGACGGCCTCGGTGATGTTAGGTATGAGCTGCTGCAGCAGTTCTGACCCGCCCTCGATCTTGCCGAAGTCCGCGCGCAGGGCGTCCAACTCCTTGACCCCGGCGAGCAGGAGGGCAGAGAGCGGCGCATGCCTGAGCTCCTTGGCGACCCTCTCGTAGTCGCCCAGCCGCGTGCGGTAGCCGAAAACCGTCAGAAACTGCCTGGTCTGCCGCATCGCCCGGCCGAGCGTCCGGAGCTTACGGAGAATAATCGCCCAACACACGATGGACATCAGCACGAGCGCGATGATTATCAGCTGGGCGAAGATGCCGGCGTGGATAAACGGCCCGAGAAAACCGCCGCCTGGGGCCGCGGCCGGCGTCATCTTCTACTGCCCCAGGGTCTGCAGACGTTCCTGTGCGAGCTTGGCCTCATTCGATCCGGGATACTCCTTCACGACCCGGCGGAGCTGGTTTGTTGCGGCGGCTTTCCGGTTCTGGGCCAGGTAGACAAGTCCCAGTTTGTATTCGGCAGCCGGGACCTTGTTCCCCTTCGGGAAGTCGGCCATCACCTGCCTGAAGCCGGCCTCGGCGCTGTCAAGTTTGCCCAGCGAGTAGAAACTCTCGCCAATCCAGTACTGGGCGTTGTCGGCATTGTCACTGCCGGAAGCCGACGCGAGGTAGCGCCTGAACTCTCCGATTGCCACATCATACTTACCACGCGTGAAGTCGAGATATGCCGTGTTGTAGAGCTGGTCCGCGGCTAGCCCGGCGGTATCAGGCACCGGCCTGGCCGCGGCGGATTTCGCTGAGTCAGGTCGGGCGGCGGACAGTGAGTCCGGGGCGGTTGGCGTGATGTCGCCGCGTCCCGCGCCGACCCGGCGGCTGATCCGATCCAGCCGGTCGCCCAGGTCCACTACCCGCGCGTCCAGCTGGTCGATCCGGCCGTCGATGTTCTCCAGTTCGGTGAGCACACCGGCCCGCAGCCTGGCTATCTCCTGTTCCTGGCGCTGCTGCGTCTGTTCGACGCGCATCAGCCGCACGGACATCGAATCAAGCACCTGGCCGCGACGCACGAACTCCCGCTGGAGCCCGCAGCCGGAGCACAAAACGGCAGCCAGCAGACCCGCCGCTGCTGCCGTGCCGAAGCCGGCTGCGCGCTTGAGCCTACTGGCCGCCATCAATCATCTGATCGCTGGTATCGTCCCTACTCGACCACCTCGAACTCGCAACGCCGGTTCATTTCGAACTGGGCCGGTTCCTGGGTTACGAGCTTCTCCTCACCGAAGCTGATGGTAGAGAACATATTCATGTCCGCACCGAGCTTGACGAGGTAGGCTTTGGCCGCTTCTGCGCGGCGCATGCCGAGCGCCATGTTGTACTCGGAAGTACCGATCGGGTCGCAGTAGCCTTCGATGCTGACCTGCTCGTCGGGGAAGCTCCGCAGCTGGTCCCAGTTGCTCTGGAGAATCGTCTCGTCTCCCGGCCTGACATCCGACTTGTCGAAGTCGAAGTGAATCGGGGCGAGTTCCCCCTCGAATCTCGGGGGTTCGGGGGGCGTGTCGGCAAGCGTGTCCGGTGGCGGCGGCACCGGCACCGGCTCCGTCGGCGTGACGCACTTCTTCGGGCAGCCGACCATGGTCAGCACGAGCAGCATGCCCAAGGTCACGGTCAGGAGCTTGGCTGGGGTCTTCATCTACGTTCCTCCTTGGCTATCATCACTGACATTACCTGCAGATTCGTCAAGATGCGGCCGCTCTCGCCGGCCGATCCGACCTGTCGTAACAAATGCTATGAAGTAAAATACTGCCGCTCTCACCGAGTGTCAAGAGAAGTCTTGGTTACTTCCCTCCCGGGGTGGAGAAGATACGCCGGGACAGGCGTCATCACCGGCTGTTGACTCGCGGCGGCGCTTTCCTAGTATCTACCCCGAAATGGATACCTGCTGATGGGCCGGAAAGTCAGGCCGGCAATGCATGGTCTCGACGCCCTGGGCGCGCGGCTCAAGCAGATTCGGTTACAGTCAGGCCGCTCGCAGATGATGCTGGCCAAGTTGATCGGCTTCGACCCGGCGCACGGCTACAAGTACATCCTGCGCCTCGAAAAGGGACAGGTGCCCAACCCCACTCTGCGGACGATAGCAGCCTGCCTCGAGGCCTGCGGAGCGCAGTGGCAGGCCATCGTCGACGTCCTGCCCGACACCGGCGCCGTCTCTGCTCCGCCCTCTCCTAAATCGTCAATCGACAACCGCAAATCGGAAATCCCCTTGCCCGCTGCATCTTCTCCTCAATCGTCAATCGACAATCGCAAGTCGGAAATCCCTTCGGCCGTCCCCGAACCCTCCCCGGCAGCGCCGCGGCGGCGTGACCACCGCCCCCTGCGCGAACAACTCCGTGCCCGCCGCATCGAACAGCGGGACCTCCGCACGCGCCGGTTCTGGTCCGGGGTCAAACAGGTAGACGAAGCTACTGCCGCCCTGCTCCGCTCCTTGCGCGTTCCCTCCCGCCTGCACCGCTCCTACCTTGCCTTCGCTCGCTCCTGCTGCTCCACCAGCGATGCACTCGAGGCGGCCCGCCCCGAGGTGGCCGAGCGCGCGCTGGCCAGGTTGATTCCGCCGGCAGTTGCCCAGGGGCTCGACCGCGGGATACTGGCGCAGATACAGTCTGCCTGCGCCCAGGTCTTCCACCCACAATCCAGCGTCGGATGAAGCGGCACTCTCTCCTGCCGCTGCTGCTCCTGGCCGCCATAGGAGCGCACGCACAGCCGGTTGAATACACCATCTCCGCGCGACTCGACGCCGCCGCCGGCCTGATCAGCGGCAGCCAGACGGTTCACTATCGCAACCTCACTCCGGACACGCTCGGCTCGCTCTGGCTGCACCTCTATCCGAACGCCTTCCGCGACCGCACCACGACCTATGCCCGGGAACTGGAAACGATGGGCCGATTCGACTTCTCGCTTTCCCGCCCCTGTGACCGCGGGTGGATTGCGGTCGACTCGGCGGAATCAGGCGGCCGGGTGTCCCTGTTGTCGGAAGCGGAAGACGAACTCGGGCTCTTCCTGGACCCGCCGCTCGCACCGGGCGAATCGCTGACAATCAGGCTGGAGTTTCGCACCCAGGTCCCGGTGCGGCTCGGGGAACCTGCCCGCAACGGCCGGAGCTTCGTACTCGCTCACTGGTACCCGCAGGTCGCCGCCCGCACTACGGCCACGGGCTGGCTCACCGGCGGATACCACGTCTTCGGCCACTCCCCGTCCGCCTTCGGCAACTACCATGTGACGCTCGACGTACCCGCGGACCTCCACTTCGCCGCTCCCGGCGCCGTATCCGATTCCCCGGTACCCGGGACCGGGCGCACGGTCTACCGGGTCGATGCGACGAACCTCTCCGACTTGGCGGTGGCGGCCGCGCCGGGGATGAAGAGGATGTCCCGCTCCCTGGCCGGCACCGACATCACGGTCCTGGCCCGCAGCTTCGCGAACGCCGAGTGGTTCGGTGCTCTCTTGACTACCGCCGACATGCTGCGACGTATGCAACAGTGGAACGGTCCCTTCCCCTTCGATGGCCTCACGATCGTGGACGGGTCAGGAATCGTCTCCCAGGACGCATCCTACCCCGGACTCATCGTCATGGCCACGCGGCCGATTCCCTACACGCGGCTGTTCGAGCAGGCGCTGGCGCGACAGGTCGCCCTGCAATGGTCCGCCTGTGCGACCGGCGCCGAAGAACTGAGCGACCCCGGTATCGCGCAAGGCCTGGCCTCGTACTCGGAGATGCGCTACCTGGACGAGAAGTACGGCCGAACCAGCCTGCTGTCGAACCGGCTGCTCAGCTGGGCGCTTAAGGGACTGAACAGCGAGTACTACCACAAGCTCTACTACTACCTCGGCGCATCGAACAGAGTGCTCTGCACCGACCCGGCCGAATGCCGCGACCAGGTCGGGTACGTGGCGGCCGAGCAGGCACGACCCGCGTTGCTCCTGCGCGCCGAGGAACGCAGGACAGGGCAGGCGGCCTTTGACAGCCTGATGCGCAACTGGATCGATTCCCAGGCGGGCGCGCACCCGGTCAGGTCCGACTTCGCGGCGCACTTCCCGACTGTCCACGCCCAACTCACCGGCGCGGTCTCGGCAGATGACATCCTGCCGACCCGGCTCCAGAGCCGCCGCGTCCAGGTGCGGCCTATCTTCGCCCTGCCCAGCTTCACCGACTACCAGATCTTCTACGGCCCGTGGATCTGGGCCGACTACTACCACGGGCTCGAACTCGGGATCGGGATCCAGGGACGCCAGTTCCTGGACGGCGGCCCGCTGCGGGGGCGGCACCAATGGTCGGCAAGCGAGGTCTATAGCTTCGCCATCCGCGACACGCACTCCAGCTTCAGCTACCAGACTCCGCTCACGTTCATCAACGACCGGCTGCGCGCCTACGTCGCGCTTGACTACTCAACTATCGACAACGGGGCCAAGCTCTTCTTCACCCAGGAACTGGGACCCGTGTTCCGGCAGCCGAAGACAACAATCGACTTCGGGTACCGCATCCTCAACATCAAGAAACTCGACCTGCGTGACACCGTCGCGTGGGAACTCGCCCGAACCGCGGACGTCCGGCTCCGCATGGCCCAGACCTACGAATCCCGGCTTCTCCTGGGCGGGGTTCAGGCCTACGTCCGCGGCGGTGACAGGGCGCTCGGCAGCAACTACAGCTACGTGCGGGCCGGACTGGAGCAGTCCCACACCTACCGTGGCCTCAGGCCGGTCGACCTCTCAATAAGGCTGTTCGGGGGCTACATCTGGGGCGACGTCCCCAGGCAGGACGAATTCTACCTTTCCGGCGGCCTGACCAGCAACTCATCCGAGCCGGTCAGCTGGGCCTACGAAGACTGGACGTCCGGCCAGGCCCACTGGCACTACGACGCGGATGCCAACGTTCGCGGCTATGCCCGACAGTATCCGTTCGACACTACCGGCGGGTACAAACACGGCCGCGCCGCCTACGGCATCAACCTTGAAGCAGCTCTCGCCAAGCTCGGCATTCTCTCCTTCCATCCCTTCTTCGACCTCGGTAACGTCAAAGAAGAGGGCATGCCCACAAATGAGTTCCTGCGCCCGCGCATGGACGCCGGCGTCAGGCTCAAACTCGGACCGGTCTACGCCGACTTCCCCATCTGGCGCTACTGGCCCGTGACCGGTGGCCACCAGTTCGCCTTTCGCTGGATGCTCGGCTTCAAGATGGGCGGCATCCTCGGCGGCACCTGACGCGAAACCACGAGACCAGTGCGGCCGGCAGGTTTCCTGCCGGCCGCTTCTCCAAGCCGCCGGACCTCAGCCGTCAGCGGCCTTACGGCGCGACCGGGGCGACGACGTTGAAGACGTCGGTACGGATGCCCTGCAGCACGGCCTCGGTCAGGCCGCGCCAAGTCGGCCGTCATCTCCCGCTGGCAAGCGTCAGGCGAAGATGCACAAGACACCTCAGAGCGTTGCCGGGGTCTGCCCTTCTTCGTCTAGTCCTCCTTCAGGGTCACGGTCTGCGCGTAGTGCGTCTCCTGTCTTCCGCCCTGCACCTTGCCCCTTGCTTCCAGCCGGCCCTTTCCTCGTTCCTCTCGTCGTAGCTTGCGCCGTGGCTGTCGTCGTAGCCTGCGCCGTGTCTCGGGCTGTATCTTCACCCGTGCCTCTTCCCGTATCTCGCCCTGGACCTCGGCCTTGACCTCAACCTGTTCCTCGCCCCTGACCGGTCGCCGCTCCGGGACAGATTCCTGCCGTCGTAGCAGTCGCCGTAGCTTTGGCCGTTCCGCGGGCTGTGGCGCCGGTCATGCCGGTCGCTGTTCCTCAGGAGTGAGCTTAAGCTGTTCTAGGGGCCGCAATCCCCCAGCGACCCCTACCCTTGCTTGCTCAAGCCTACTCCGGCCCCAAACCAGCTGATAACACGGACGTTATGACCGAACTGCGCGCCTAGCTGAAGCCCGGTTCTTTCAACGCCCCTGCACCTGCTTCACACTCCATGGGCAGTCTGACCCTTTGCGCCGAGACAGAGGTAAGCTGTCGGCTGTCCGTCCCCGCCGCCTTGTTTTCGAGGCCTGCAAGCCTGGAATCGCGCAATGGCACAGAGGAACCGTTGGCACCACGGTCATGTCGGTTCACCCCAAGCCCCGTCCGCGAGGACGCAAGTCCGCACTGTCCGACAGGGGCCTTCGCGGCCAAGTCCGAATGACGCGCTGTTGGACAGGGGCCGCTGAGGCCAATGTCCAGCCGCACGCGCACCTGTCACCCCTTTGGGGTGAAACCCGCCGCAAGCATCAAGCTAGCCCAAGCTCAAGCCGGCTGACAGCCAGCGGCCAACAGCTTACAGCTAACTGCCGACTGCTCACTGCCCCTGCCCCCTGCTTCCGGCGTAGTGCGTACAGCATCAAGCGGATGACGTATGGCGTGTCGCGTAGGGCGTACGGCACCTATCTCATCTTCTGCACGAGCATTTCCGTCGCCTGCTCCAACGCGTACTGGGCCGCGGCGATGGCAGATACGGGGTTGGTGCCGCGGGCGCTGCCGCTGTAGACCGTGGTTGACGAATTCACGTCGAGTATGTCCACAGTTGCCGTGACGATGGACGCCTGGTCAGTGTTCAGCTCGGCAAGGCAGACGAGATCTGCCGCCAGTTCCTTGCCGATGGCCCGCGCCTTCGCCCGTGAGACCGTGCCCTGCTGCCCAAACCCGTGCAGGCTGACCGCCCGATCAATCGTGGTCTTGTCCGTCGCCCGGAGTTTGCCGGTCTCCATCAGCCGGCGTGTCAGGAAACCGTAGACCTGGTCCCATTCAGGAGCGTCCAACCCGACCCCGGAACTTCGCACCAGCAACGGCATGACCGCGACTGTGTAGGTCCGCCTGACGTCGAAACCCGAGTCCATGGCCGAGTGGCCGACGTATTTCTGCGAGCACGAGCCGATCAGGATGCAGAAAGCAGGCAGCAGGACGCATATAGCGCGGTGCATCCAGCGTCCGGCGTCTGGCGTGTTGCATCGCGCGTAAGGCGTAGAGCGTAATGCTCCTCGTCTCATCCTTCCTCCTACTTCGTTCCGGGTGCCTGCAGGCCCCGCTCGGCGGTCGGCACAGTCACTCCCGGCAGCGCGAAGTTGACCTGGTTCTTGAAGAACCCGACAACGTCGATCGCAGCCAACTCCGGTATCTTCTCACAGTAGTCCAGCGTGGCATCGGCGAGTTCGTCCGCTGCGCCCTTGAACGTCAGGTCGAACTGGCTGTAGTCCTTGGTTGACACCACTTCCATTTCGCCTCCGAACCGCGCGTCCGCTTTGAGCGCCTCCTTCAGCTTGCGCAGTAACTTGTACGAACTGGTGCCGTAGAACCTGAGCAGGTAGGGTTTGCCGTTGAGCAACCAGTCGCCGAGCTTCTGGTTCATCTGGTAGAGCAGCTTGTCTCCGGCCTGCTGCATCGCCTTGTCCATCGCGCCCCGGGCGGCGTCGCCGCTGGAGAACTCGGTCGCGGGCTCGCCCTTGGCAACGGCCGCTCCCATGCCTTCAGCGGTGTAGGTGTCGTAGGCCTTGATGTCAACCGTCGCCTCGGCGGAGACAATCCCGCCCACGCCCATGTCCCGCTCCGGGACCACGACCCGCGACAGCTCCCAGAACACGGGGACGTTGGCGTCCACCGCCATCTGCTGCGCCACGGTCAGCGGCTGAGTCGTGTCCGGGAACAGCTTCCGCGCCTCTTCCTTCAGCCGGTCGAAGACCGAGCGCTCGACATAGCGAAGCCGGTTGCGCGACAGGAACTCGTTGGCGCGGTCGTAGGCGTAGTCGTAGTTCTCGACCGCCCTGGGCGTCGTAACGCTGCGGAAGTCATACCAGACCATGATCCGAAACCCGCCCAGGCCGCTCTGCAGGCTCTTGGCATCGGCCGCCAGCGGTGACTTGGAGACGTTCGCCCGGATCTGCACTTCGAAGCGGTCGGCAAGCGGGGTTTCCTCAATCACCTCGTAGTTCGCTATGTACCCGCTCGCCCGGCTCTGCACGATGTCCTTGATGACCATGTAGTCCTGCATCTCGGTCACGCCGACAACCGCCGCCCCCAGCGCCTGCTCGACCGCGCTGCGTTTGGCGTCTTCGATCGCCTGAGTCCGGTCCGGCCCTGTTCCCTTCACCTCGACCGGTACCAGGTCCTGCGCCAGCGCCAGGCAGGCGAGCGTCATCAGGCAAAACAACAGCTTTCTCATTCCACTCTCCTTCTTTCACTCCTGCGTGAAGCGTAGTGCGTACAGCGTCTGGCGTCCTCTACAGGAACAACGACACCGTCTTGCCGACCTTGAAGATGATATCCAGCGCCCGGTCCAGCCAGCTCACCTTCTTCACATCCTCGCGCGCGACCACCCAGCCCTTTTCCGCCGCCTCGAGCACCTTGATGACCGTGGGATTCGTCAGCAGTTCCTTGTCGTTGAGGATGTCGGTCATGCTCTTGACGTACTGGAATTTCTTGAATGCCTCCGGCCCCAGCAGCTTGTACTGCTTGGCCATGTCCAGAAGCACGCCCCCGGTAGAGTCAAGCAGAGTCGGGAACATCTGCGGTTCAGTCTTGACCCCGCTCAGGTCAAACACGACACCGGACAGGCTCTGGGCTCGCACCAGATCATCGTCGCTCAACGTTCCTTTGGCGGTGACCGGCTGCGGCTGGCCGTGGAGCTTGTCGGCAATCGGAGGCGCGATCCCGCCCGCATCATACATCGGCACCTCCATCGTCACCTCGACTCGGCCGTCCTGGGTCTCGCGCGGCTCACCGACCACGGTGGCGCCCTTGATCACGCCGTCAATCCTCGTGTACACGTAGTCACCCTTGACCATCAGGTCCTGAACCTTGGTCTCCGAGACAACGCGCACGCCCTTCACGGTTTCCAGCAGATTCCGCTGGGCGTCTACCTTGGCGCCCCGAATCGCCATCGCCAGGGCCTGCGCCCTGGGCTTGGCCGGGTCGATCACGCTCATGCCGGTGGCCTGGATCTTCTGGTAAGACCAGTCAACCTGTCCCGGTCCGACCGGCTGCACGACCGGCGTGGAAATGGGACCTCCGCCCACCGGGGCTGCAGCCGGGGCCTGCCCTACCGGCACCGGTGCCACGCCGACCGAAGGCGTCGTCTGCACGAACGGCGCCAACAGCGCCAGCAGAACTACTGCGGATACACCAACCATCTGACCTCCTTTGGATTAGCGGCCATTCTACTCAACTATCCGGAAAGGGAAGAACTCGGAACCCCAGTTGTCGTCACCCAGGGCTTCGATCTTCTCGACCATCCGGTCCTGCATCTGCTTGTCCACGATGTACTTCTCAGACGCCACGAACTCCGAACCCAGCTCCTGCCGTGCCGCGATGGCCTTGACCCAATTGTAGCCGCCCGGTGCACGCGCTTCGAACGGTCCGAGCGTGAACGTACCTGCCCCGGTCTTCGCGCTCTGCCCCTTCTGCGGGGAAAGCGCCGTCATGATCTTGTTGTCACCGTCCCAGCCGAGTATGTAGAGGAAACACGGTTGCTTGACCTCGACCCTCAGTTCCACCCCGTCGCCGACGGCAATCTCGCCGTTTGCCGGCACGACACCGCCTGATCCTGCCTCGACCATACTCACGCTGCCGATCGCATCCCAGGCACCGCGGGCGTTCAGAAAGTCAAGCAGCTGGCTCGACATCTCGGTCGGAAGCAGGGCCTTCTCATCCTTCTGCCACCGCGCATACTCACCAACAGCGCGGCATCCGCAAGCCACGGCCACGTCCGCGCCGGCGCGGGGTACCGCCCGCAATGAGACGACCTCCAGCGACCGGCTCTCCTCATCCAGATCATAGGTCGCCACGATTGCCCATTGCGCCTGGAAGTGCTCAAGCACCTTGACCGGATCGGGCCGGTTGACCATGTACTTCATCTCTTCGTAGAAGGCCTTGGACCCGGCCTGCCTTTCGATCAACCTCAACCGCGTCCCACCTCTGGCCTTGAGCGCCGCCCCGAACCTCTCTGCCAGATAAGCACCCAGGCGTGACTCATGCTGGCTGGCGACCGGCGTGAAGTTCAGAACCACGACGCTGGCCGTATCCGGCAAACGGCTCATCACCTGCCGTGCCATCTCGACCATGCCTGCCTCCAACGTGCACGTCGGCCCCGGAGCCGCGCCGGGACCCGATCGTACTGCCGCCCTCGGAGCGCAGAGTATCAAGGCACTCGCCAAGGCTGCCAGACAGGCAGTAGCTGCTCCCCGTCGCACGCTGGACCACAGGACCACTCGACCACTAGACCACTTCACGTGTCACCTCAGCCTCAGGACTTCGCGAGTGGACGATCCGCGAACCACCGGCGTCTGGTCCCGATTATGCAGCCGGCCCGCCAGGTAGGAGACGTTGTCGCCAACGTACTTCTGCAACTCGGCCACGGTAACTACCTTGTCTCTGTCCGCGTCGGCCTTGCCCCTGAGCCCATCCAGCAGGTAGTAGGTGAACAGGCTGTGCCGCTTCTCCGGGTACCATGACGACACCTGGCTGCCCGATGACGACGCCATGAGAACAACGTTGTCCGGCACTTCCTTCGCTTCCGGCTCGACGGCGACGACCAGCGGCGAGGCGTTCTGAATCAGCATCCCCTTCTCGAAAGCGCCCGAGAAACACGCCTCCAGCACGACCGTCATGCTCCGGGCCGGAACCTTGGACAGATTGTCATAGAACGTGCTGAGCGGGTAGCCCTGAAACTCGACGTAGGACGGGTTGGCATCCGCCGGCACGAGGTAGGCTTCCTTCGTCTTCAGGTCCGGCGCGCCGTGCCCGGTATAGTAAACGAACACGTCCGACTTGCCCGGTTTCACCCACTTGAACAACTGGGCTTCCGGCTTGCCCCGAACCCCGAATACCATCTCCAGGTCAGCCTTGGTGGGATTCTCCAGGTAGATGATGTTCCGCTCGTCATACCCGAACGCCCTGACCAGATACTCCTTCACGGCCCGCCCGTCTTCCGCCGCGAACTCCACACCGGGCACGTCCTGGTATTGACTGACGCTGATGACCACTCCCACCGCGTCCGGCGCAGGTGGGGCGCCGACAAGCCCGATTGTGAGGCTGTCCGGCGCCGGGGCCGCTGTCTGGCTCTTAGGCGGTCCGGGTGTCGGCGCTGTGGCGACCGGAGCCGGCGCCGCGTACTGCACCGCCGGAAGGCCGGGAAGCAGCCGGCGGAACTCGGCCTCGATCTGCCGCTCTTCACCGGGCTTGAAACCGAGGTGGGTGTACGTGATGTCTCCGTCCTCGTTCCCAACCAGGAACGCGGTCGGGCAGACGCTGACCTTGTACTTCTGACTGACCTTGGCCTCAGGGTCCAGCAGCACGTAGAAAGGCCACTTCCGGCCGCGGGCCAGGGCCTTGACTGCTCCCGCATCACCTGGGCCGTCGGTCGAGATGGCAACGACCCGTGCCCCGTGGTCACGGAACGCGTCATGCAGAGGCGACAGGGCGTCCAGCGCGGCGATGCCGCCCGAGTCGGTCGTGTTCCAGAACACTATGAGCAGCAGGCTCTGCTTGAGCAGGTCGCGCATCTCGACCATGATGCCGTTCACGTCCCTCAGAAAGAAGTCCTCAGCCTCGGTCACCAGGGTGGAGTCCGCCACCAGCCCGCGGTTGGTGCGTACGAGCCCGGGCAAGGCCTCGCGCAGCTCCTCCTCTACCTTCTGCAGGTCGGCGGGCTTGAAGCCGACGACGCAGTGGAGAATCTCTCCGTCCTTGTTGCCGATGAGGTAAGCGGTCGGGATCGACCGAACCAGGTACTTGTTCATGGTCTGCTTCTGCTGGTCGAGCAGCACGAGGAAGGGCCACTGCTTCTCGCGCGCCAGTGCCTTGACCCTTGCCTCATCTGTCGCGCCATCGGTCGAGATGGCTACGACCTGGGCGCCGTTGTCCCGGTAGGTGTTGTGCAACGACGCGACTGCGTCCAGCTCGGCGATGCCCGCCGCGCTTTGCAGGTTCCAGAACACCACATAGGCCAGCCCTTGGTCGAGATAGTCATCCAGGCTTACCACCGCGCCGTTGAGATCCTTCAGCCGGAAATCCTCAGCCTCGGTCAGACGCGGCTCCGCCGGCTGTGCGAACGCGGTGCCGACAACCAGCAGTGACGCCAACAGAACCAAGTGCCGAAAACGACTCATTCGCGCTCCTTTCTCATCGCCGCTGACCTAGCGCCACATTCAGAACTCATCATTCAGCGTTCTCCCCACTCCGCGCTCATCACTTCCTATCGCACCTTCCCCAGCCTTATCTCCCTCGCGGGCCTCAAGACCGGCACCTGCACCTCGTTCGTCGCGTCGGAGACGTTCTTCCTTACATAGTTGTACAGCTCGGTCGTGGTTACCCAGCCGTCGCCGTTCGCATCTGCCTTGCCCTTCAGGCCGAGGAGCGTGTAGTACGTGAAATACCCATGCTGTGCTTTCTCGAACTCCTTCGAAGGCTGGTTGCCTTCGGCAGCGGCAAAGGTTATCGCCTTGGTCTCCGGCACCTCCGCTACCACCAACGGACGGGAGGCCAGTTGCACTGTGCGCCCTTCACCTGAGTAGCAGGCGTCGATGAAAACGACCACCGTATCATCCGGGTTGGCGCCGAGTTCGGCCAAGTCAGAAACAGGTATCAACGTTGACTTCAACTCCGGGTCGCCGTCGTAAGGCAGGACGCAGACGCCGCCGTTGCGGGGATTCTCCGGGTCAGGCACGCCGTGCCCGGCAAAGTAGATGACCTTGAACCCGTGCTTCTTCTTCAGCCAGTCAGTCAGCTTCGCTCGCAGTACGCTTCCCGTCGCGCGCTCGTCGAAGAGCGACTCGACCTTGCCGATGCCCATGGCTCGGCTTGCATACTGAGTGAATGCTGACGCGTCACTTCGGGCGTACTTCGGTGCTGTCACGCTCAGGTACTTGGAGAGCCCGACCACCAAGGCATTTCCGGTTGGCCGCGAGATTCCGAACTCGGGGACTCCGTGGTCTACGTCCTCGACGACCTCAACCTGCGTCGCCGTCTTCTCTGCCGGGACCAGATTCAGCGTCAGTTCCGGTACTTCTGTTGGCGAGTAGCCGCGCCCCTCTTTCACTACGACCCGCAGCTTTGCCTGCCTGCGCTCAAGGTCGGTCGGCATCAGCAGGCTGAACGTCGCGGTCTTGCTCTCGCCCGGCTTGATGTCTTCGAGGTTCCTCTCGCTACCCCACTGCCGGGTCAGATACTCGTCGCCTTCAAGCACAACGCGCACCCACTTGGCAACACCCTTGCCATTGTTCGTCACCGTTACCTTCACACCCTCCTCACGTCCGCCGACGATTGTGTTGTTGCCGTCCAAAGGCGCGGCATCCAGGGCTAAGCTCGGCGGAGCTTCGCCTGCCGGCAGCGGGCCGGTTTCGTACGTACCGGTGCCTCCGCGAATTCGAATGAAGCTGATTGACTTTTCCGCGGACTTGCCTACCCAGTCGGTCACGGTGACCCCAACTGTATTGTCACCCATCAAGAGGGGAAGCGTGAAATCGCGCTCCGTCTCAGTCCGCTCGGAGAACTGCTCAGCGTCGTGTTCCTTGCCGTTCAGATAGAGCTTCATCCCGTCCAGCTTGCGGTCGTCTGAGAACCGCACCTTCAGCTTGACCGCCTCCGTGTTGACCGTACCGCCGGATGACGAAAGCGTAATCTGTGGTTTCGCCTTGTCCCAACCAAGGAAGTACTGCCTAACGTACTGCTGGGCCCCTGCCGCAGAAGTGACCGACTGCGATACTCGCTCACCGGTGTTCAGATTGAGAATGGTGACCGCGCCCGCAGCAAAGCTAGCTTGGTAGTCAGCATGTTCCAACGGGGTAACCGCAATCCAGTCTGGCAGCCCCTGCGAAGGAACCGCGCTGAGTGCGACTTTGACCATTCCGACGGATGGTGCCGTTCGCATCGCGAGTGCTGCTCGCTCTTGGCGCGACTCACCCCATTCGGTCTTGTAGTCACAGACAACTTCCAGAGTCAAGTTGCCTCGCGGGAGGTCACCCAAGACCGCGATAGGGGAAGTGACCGACCTGGTCGCGCCTTCAGTGACGTTGCCGATGACGCCAACCGGGCTGACGCCCACAAGTGCGCCTGCCTCACCACTGAGTCTGGTAGTAACAACCACGTCTCTTGCTGGGCCATCACCCAAGTTGCGGATGAGCAGTGCGATTGCACTACGTTCATCTCCTGTGAGCACACCATTTCCATCTTCGTCCTGCAGCTGCGCTGCTACGTCCAAACGAGCCCCGCGGGAACGACGGTAGCCTATCGGACCAAGGTATCTGAGCGCTCCGAGCGAGAACCCAGCGTAGAAAGCGCTTCCGGGAGTCTGACCACTTCGCAAGCTCCAGGCATGCCCCACCTCAACGCCAAGGCTTATGTACCAATTCAGCCGCATCTCCACCCCGGCCGTCAGTTCACTGGAGGGCAGCAGCTCGCCCAGACTGATCGGCAAGATTGAGTATCGGAGATACGCATTCGGCCCGCCTACGGGCGATGCATTTCCGATGAAGCCGGGTTCTACCCAGTGAATCCAGGGAATCCACCACAGGTGCAGCATCGGCCCGCCAGCCTGAAAGACGGTTTCGTCCGCTGTGACAGGCATCACACCGCCGAAGCCGGTGAGTCCAATTCCAAACCCGTACGGTTGTGGTAGGCCAACGTTCAGGCTCAAGCATTCCAGCGTGGCATTATAGCCTACCGAACCCTTAACCAGGCTGAGGTCGTACCAGCCTTTGGTCAGCACCTTACCGACGTCCGCCCCGTCGGCATGCCCCAGCAGGAGCGCACACAACGCCGGTGCCAACCATCCGATCCGCATATCTCGTCGCCGCATCCGAGTATCTCTCACCTGTAGAGAAGACATCTAGCTTTCGGGGAAATGGCTAAGGATTGCACGCTCAAAGTGACCTCGCCCTTGAGACGATACCGATTGCCGAGTCTTGTATGCGGGAAGCTCATCTAACCCTCGCCAATCGCACGTCGGCCCTCGCTCCGGTCGGTTGTGGGAGAAGTTGCGGCGACTGAATATACCCCAGCCGTTGCGACTCGTCAGCAACCTTCGGCTTGGCGTAGCTGTAAAGCTCAACGAGCGTGACCCAGCCGTCACGGTCGGCATCAGCTTCGCCGCGAAGGCCTTTGAGCAGGAAGTAAGTAAAGAGGCCATGCCGTTTTGCATCGAAGTCCTGGCTTATCTCGTTGCCTGCCGAAGCGGCAAGGACTGCCACGTTGCCGAGCTTCTGCGTTTCCTTCTCAAGGTCAACCGCCACGAGCGGCCGCTTGCCCTGCTCCATCACGGAGCGTCCACCCGCGCCGGAGAAGCAGGCATCCAAGGCAACAACAACCTGGTCCGTCGGCAACGAGGCAAGGCTCGAATACAACCGGGACAGCGGGTACAGCTTGGAGATGAAACCCGGCTCGCCGTCGTAGGGCACGATGTACGCCTCGCCTTTGTCCGGGCTGGGCGTGCCGTGCCCGGCGAAGTAGACGAACACGAACGAGCCCTTGCGTACGTTCCTCGCCAGCCACTCCTCGCAGTATGCGGTCAGGTCGCTTAGTGCTGCGCCGTCATCGACCAGCAGCTTGATGTTGCCTTCTTTGAACCCGCAGACGCTCGTAAGGTAGTCCTTCATCGCCTCGGCGTCCTTCCGCGCATAGGTGACCTTGGGCAGGGCCTGCGACCGATAGCCGCTGATCCCGACAACCACGGCGTACGCATCGTCGCGCTTGAACGACGAAGGCTCCAGCGGCGCGTCCACGTCAACTAAGGTCGAAACGACCTGGGTCTCGCGCGTCACCTTGGCCGGCTGCATGGCGACAATCAGCTCCTTCTCTTCCAGGGCATCAAACCCGTTCGCCTCCGACACGTGGATGATGATGTTGCCATTGTCTGCATCAATCCGATTGGGCAGCGTCGCGTCGAACTTCGCTTCCTTTGTCTCGCCCGGTCCAATGTCGCCAATGGTTCGGCTCGTGCCCAGGTACTGCAGCGCCTTACTCGTGCCTGTCAGCCTGGCTGCCACACCCTCAGCCACACCATCACCGAGATTGGCCACTTCCGCGGTCAGAATAACACGCTCCCCTCCTGAGAGCATGCCGTCTCCGTCGGTATCGGTGACCTTGGCGCGACACGTGAGGCGCGGCTGTTGCCGGCCGACGAGGTCACGACCGGCTGCGATTGCAGAGAGCGTGACCTTGTCGCACGCGAGTTGCGCCTTAAGCTGGTCCATCCCCCGTGCGAAGAGCGTGTTCCAGGCTGACCTGGCCCCCGACGGGGAATAGCCGCCGCTGACAACCGGGTCTGAGGAGTACTTGGCTATCTGTTTCCCTTCCTTGTCAGAAATGACCATGTCGGCATGTGCTCTCGCGTTCACTCTGCCGATGGGAAGCAAACTTGCGGACAGGGTGGTAAGCAGCCCCGCCCCGAAAATGGTCCAGCCTGTTCTCGCCAGCTCGGTGTTTCCAGAATTCGAGGCATTTAGACCTATGACCTCGCCTATGACGAATGTTGGCAACCCGACGCCGACCCCCAACAGGAGCGGTCCTGTCGGGTTCCAGCGGTAATCCAGACCTGAGATACCGACCTTGACCGACAGGGCCTGACCGGAGTCTACGGCATTGACAAAGACGGTAGACGACAAGTCCGCAGCTATCGCCCGCTTGACGCTGGTCATGTCGAGCCCGTTGGCCTGTGCTTTCAGCGCGGCTGTCTGAGCGGCCCTGTCTTCCTCCTCCCACCAGCGCGGCCTGCCCGCGCCGGGACTGGTCAGTTCCACGTCTATCGAAGTGGGCGCCGTGACAGCCAAGCCAGGGACCGGAGATGGCGTGTACCGGACGACATGCAAACTCGGCCCGCAGCCCGCGAGCAACACGGCAAGCAACCCGCCGAAAACTGCGGCAAGGCGATACGGCGCGATCGCCTTCGACACTCGACTCTTCAGACAGCAATCACTAGTCATGTTCTCCGCTCTGCCAGTTAAATCGGTGAGATGCGCGCCGACCATCGGATGCAAAGGTACAGAAGGCAGGAAAGAGTCTGCTCACCTCTGCCTCGCCAGCACCCAGGTCTCTCCCGCAAGATGCGAGGGAATCTTGGCGGACTTGGCGTTCTTGGCGGTTCACTTGAGCCTTGCCAGGGCGCGGTTCTCGTCCCCCGAGAACGTTGGCGTCTGAATCCGGTTGTGCAGACGCTGCGCCCAGTAGGAGACGTTCTCGGAAAGATACAGCTTCATCTCGCCCATGGTGATGGTCTTGTCGCCGTTCTTGTCGGCTGCGCCCTGAAGCCCTTTCAGGAACCAGTAGGTGAAAAGGCTGTGCTTCTTGTCCGCGTACCAGGAAGAGACTTGATCGCCTGAAGCCGAGGCCATGATGACGCCGTCGGGCAATTTGCCCTTCTCGTCCGCCACCTTGGGCACCAAGGGCGAGGCTTGCTGGACGATCAGGCCCTGGTCGTAGGCACCGGAGAAGCAAGCATCGAGCACGACCGTGACGCTCTTCGCCGGTATCTGGGCCAGGTTCTCGAAGAACGTGCTCAGAGGGTAGCCCTGCAGGTTGATGTACGACGGGTCAGCGTCGGCAGGGACCAGGAACGCCTCTCTTGTCTTCAAATCCGGCGCACCGTGACCGGTGTAGTAGACAAACACGTCCGACTCGCCCTTGCGCACATAGTTGTAGAGCTGGCCCTGAGCATTGCCCTTGATGCCGAAGACCCGCTCGAAGTCAGCTTTGCTCGGGTTGCGGAGCGATATGAAGTTCTCTTCCTTGAACCCAAGCGTCTTCAGCAGGTATTGCCGCAGTACGGCCGCGTCCCGCGCCGCGTAGTCAACCCTCGGCACCTTGTCGTACTCATACCCGGCCACGATGACCGCCACGGCATTGGCATTTACCGCCGCGCCAAAGGGCACGGCTACGTCCACGTCCGCTGTCAGCTCGGGCAGAGGCTGAGCTTCGGACTTCTGCTCAGTTGCCGGCATGGCGACTGAGATCTCATCCGGCCGCTTCATCTGCTTGTTCAGACTCAGACTGATGGTGTCGGTACGGCTGAACCGCGGTCTGCGTTCGGTGATGGCGACCGGCAGGTCGAATGACTGCTTTTCAATCCGCTTGTTCACGTATACCGGGACCACAACCTTCTTCCAGTCGCCCGCAGCTATGGAGCCGACAGCGGTATCGCTGGTGCCGACGAGCATCACGTTCTTGTCCGACGGCTCGCGGAATGTCACACGCACGTCATCGGCGTTGCCCGTGCCCTTGTTCTGGACAATCGCGGCCAGCTCGAAGGTCTCACCGGGCTCGATGGTGCCGTTCGAGTTGCCCATGCTCTGGCCCTCTTCGTCGTCGTCCACGCCGGTCTGGGCAACGACAAGGTCCGGCGGGGAGAGACGCCGGGTCGAGAACGAAAGCACCTTCGCGTCGGCATCGGCACCGAAGTACGGCTCCTTCACGTCAATCCGCAGCTTCACGGTCTGTGTCTCAACCTGCTCACCGGCGCTGACGGGTATCCGTACGGTCACGCTGTCGCCCTTCTTGACTGTCGGCACCTTAGTCTCGGCCTGACATTTGAGGTCAGCGTAGTTCTCCATCGGGGCTACATAAACGGTCAGATCCTGCGCATCGCCCTTGCCGCGGTTCTTGACGGCCAGAGTTATCTCGCCCGTCTCCATGGCGTCGAGCACACCATCTGCCTCCCGGTCGGCGAACGACGTCCTAGTCGCCTCCAGAAATGGCGGCAGGCCGGTGGACAGCTCCTCGGTAATAGGTTCCGGTTTCGTGTCCGGCGCAAGTGCAGGGCCCGCGACCGGCCCATTGACCCCGCCGGTCGAGGTCGAATCAGGAGGGACCGACCTCTTGACCGCTTTGGGTCTCGTGAACCGATAGGCAAGGCCGAATTGGGCTGACGGATTATAGAAACTGGCAAGGCCGATCGCAAAGACGTTCTCTGCACCCAATGTCACACTCACTCGGTCGGACAGGCGTATTGGGTAGGTCAGGCCTATCAAGGCAAGTAAGGAGTTTGTGACCGTGTCGCCCTGGACACTCGGAACGTAGCCATAACCAAACCCAGCTTCAACAACGCTAAATCGTGCCTTGGCCAGGCCGCCGGGCATGACGAAGGACATAGTCTGGTTGCCTCTGTGGACCGCGACCGGCGAGCAGAAACCGGCAAGGCCGAATCCGAGCTGCCCCCAGTACCAAGTAGGCCCGGCTGAAAGCCCGAAGCCCATCCTTTCCCAGCCATTCCAGCTAGCGTAGCCGATGCTGCCCTCAAATAAGAAGTCGGCTGCTGGGGCCGCGCTTGTCAACAGAGCAAGGCCGATCGTCCACACGTAGCGCAGGCGCACTCGAACCTTGGCTCGCACGCTTATTGAGGTCACTTGAACCTCAGGATCTCGCCCGCCGCGTTACCCCGGATTTCGGGAACCTGTTCGCGCCCGAACAGGGCGCGGGCGACGAGCGGAACCGAAGGCGGCGACGCTGAGTGCTGAACTATGCATGACGGACACGGAGTGCTGTCGCTCACTTCACCTTCAGGAGTACGGCGTCTGCGCTGCCCCGGAACTCGGGCGTCTGTTCGCGATTGTACACGTGTCTTGCAATCGGCGGGACCTGGTTGCGGACGTAGGCGCCTACTTCGCCCAGAGTGATAGAACCGTCCTTGTTCGAGTCCGCGTCGCCCTTCAGGCCCTTCAGGAACCAGTACGTAAACAGGCTGTGTTTCTTCTCAGGATACCAGGAGGCAATCTGGCTGCCTGTCGCCGCGGTCATGACGGTCGCGTTCTGGGGCAATTCTTCTGCAACCGGTGCAATCACCAGCGGGCTGGCGTCGCGCAGGAGAGTGCTGACCTTGCCGGCGACGTCCGGCGTCTCGCCCGTGAAGCAGGCGTCAAGCACAACCGTGACACTCCGCGCCGGCATCTTGCCCAGGTTTGCGTAGAACGCATCCAGCGGGTAGCCGTTGATTTCGATGTAGTCCGGGCTCGCGTCCGCCGGCACAAGATAGCCCTTCTTCTCCTTGATCGACGGCGCGCCGTGTCCGACGTAGTAGACAAACACATCGCACTGGCCCGGCTTCCGAGATACCAGGTTGAAGAGCTGGCCTTCGGGGTTCCCGGCAGTGCCAAATGTGCGCTCCAGATCGCCTTTGGAGGGATCGGCCAACGCGATGACGTTGGCATCCTGAAACCCGAATGCCTCGACCAGATACCGGCGCATCGCCTCAGCGTCCTGCCGCGCATACTCCACGGCGGCAACGCTGCGGTACTTCGAGACGCCGACGACAACCGCGAACGCGTCCGGATTCGCGGGGCCCCTCGGGATGTCGACCAGAAGGCTGTCGGTCAGCGACGGGGGCGTTGCCGGTGTGGCCACGCCGGGTCTGGCTTTTGGCTGGACCGCCACCTCGGTTGGCGCCTGAACCTTGGTGTTCATCGGAATCTTCACAGACGCACCGCGGCTGAACTTCGGCCTCTGCTCGGCAATGCTCAGCGCGAGCTTCACCGTATCCTCCCGGAACCGCGCATTGACGAAGACAGGGTACTTCAGCGTGCGCCACTCACCGGCCGGAATATCTCCCAGGTTCATTTCCGACTGTGGAGACTGGTAGAGCACGTTCTGGTCGGACGGAGTGACCGTAACGCGCACGCCATACGCAGTGCCGATTCCGCGGTTCTGCACAATCGTGGTCACTTCCACTTGTTCGTTGATTTCGAGCTGGCCGTTGCCATTGCCCTGCGCCCACTCGCTCTCGGACTCGTTGTCAGTGATGGCGATATCGTACACGACCAGGTCCGGTGGCTCGATACTTCGAGCGACTATGTTGATAACGCTGGGAAACGCATCGGCACCGAACACTGGCTCTATGACCGACACGCGAAAGCGAATCTCCTGGTCTGGGACATCCTCGCTCGCCACTATCCTGACCTTCACGCGTGCGGTCTCCTGCGGCGCGATTGCAGGAACGATGACGTCTGCGCCAATGCTCACACCCTCGATGGTAGATATCGCTTCGGTTCGGACGCGCAGGCTATCCGCCCTGCCCTTGCCGGAGTTCGCAACGGCGACCACGATGAAGGCTTGCTCACCTGCGTCCAGCGCTTGATTCCGCCGGCCCGCTTCCTCGAAAGCCAGTTTGGTCTCAAGCCGAGGAGGGAATGAAGGCTTGGGTCCAGACCTCAGGGGAGCGTTTGCCACCTGCTCATCGGCCTTCCTGGATGGGATAGGAGCCGGGGGTTCCGGTCTGACGGCCTTCCTCGGCCTGGTCATACGATAGACAAGGCCAAGCCGCGCCGACGGATCATAGAAGCTGGCAAGCTTCAGCGGAAAGACGTTCTCGGCATCCAACTTCAAGCTCACCCGGTCAGTCAGTCGAATGGGGATGGTCAAACCAGCGGCCAGCAGCGGCGAACCAGTGCCGAAGTAGTAGCCATCTGCCTCGGTCGTGAATCCCGGTATGTACCCGTACCCGGCACCGACCTTGAAAACGCTGTACCGTACATGGGCCATGCCTCCGAAGTTCCAGAACGCCATGGACTCTCCATTCTTGGCAACCTTGGACTGCCCGAGCAGGAAGTCAACTCCCAGCCCGAACTGACCGAAGGTAAACGACGGCCCACCCGAGGCGGCGATCGAGTACCCGCCCCAGCCGTTCCAGTTCGCATAGCCGCCGCCAAAACCGGCACCGATGTCCACGTCAGCAGCCAAGCCGCACCCGAGCACTAGCAGCATCAGATAGACAGCCTTGGTCTTCATCTCGCCACCTGAATGACGCGCAGACCCGTTAGGTTGTCAGCCACGTAAACGAAGCTGCCTGATACCGCCACGCCGTGGGCAGTGCCCGGCGTTTCGCAGTACCCGGCCTCATACGGACTCTGCGGATTGCTCACGTCGATGACGCGCAGGCCTGCTTCGCCGTCCGCCACATACGCAAAGCCGCCAGACACCGCCACGCCGTAGGCAGTGCCCGGCGTGTCACAGTACCCGGCCTCATAGGGGTTCTGCGGATTGCTCACGTCGATGACGCGCAGACCCAAACCGCCGTCCGCCACATAGGCAAAGTTGCCGGATGCTGCCACTCCCCGGGCATTGCCCGGCGTGTCGCAGTGCCCGGCCTCATGGGGGCTCTGCGGATTGCTCACATCTATGACGCGAAGTCCCTCTGCATCATCCGCCACGTAGGCGAAGTTGCCCGACATCGTCACGCCAGAAGCATAGCCCGGTGTGTCGCAGTACCCGACCTCAGAGGGGCTCGGCGAACTACTCACGTCGATGACGCGCAGACCTCCAGCATAGTCCGCTACGCATACAATGCTGCCAGACACCGCCACCCCCGCGGCGTAGCCCGGCGTATCACAGTACCCAGCTTCATAGGGGCCATGCGGATTGCCCACGTCGATGACGCGTAGACCCCGAGTATTGTCCGCCACATAGGCAAAGCTGCCAGACACTGCCACTCCCCGAGCATTGCCCGGCGTAATGCAGCACCCGATCTCATAGGGGCTCTGCGAACTACTCACGTCGATGACACGCAGGTCCACAGCAGAGTTCGCTACGTAGGCAAAGCTGCCAGACACCGCCACTCCGCGGGCATTGCCCAGTGTGTCACAGAATCCGACCTCGCGCGGCAGAAGGGGACACGCGACGGCAACCGTCTGACCAGCAACGACCGACACCGTTTCGCCCCAATCGAGCTTGCCTGCGAGCTTCAGGGTCAATTGGTGGTCGCCGACAGGCACACTATCGAGACTACAATCGGTGGTCTCGCCAGTGCCGACCGCGTCGAGCCAGACTACCGCGCCGGTTGGGGTTGAGCTGACTTGGATTGAGCCGCGCCCGATGGCTCGGATGCTCTCGGGCGTGAGTCCGTTCTTGCAGCCGCAGAGGGATAGGACAAGGCAAAGCGTAACGAGCAGAACGCATCCGGTCAAGCTAACAACGGGCGACCGCAGGGAGGATAGTGCTGAACGATGGGTACTGAACAATGAACGATTAACTTGGCGGCGAGCCGGCGATGGTGAGCGACGAACGGCTGTCCGTCTACAACAAACTACCTGCGTACCAGGACTGAGTTCGGTCAACAAACCTCCCAAGACTCGTAAGAACCCCTTTGACCGTGGCGACGCAAGCGCTCCCGCGCGTCCGACTACACGACGGCAACCCGATCGGATTGAGCGGCTTTGGGCCGGCTCGGTCGAGAGTATTATAGCTGCCTGCGTACGTAGTCAAGGACGGCGTTGACCCCAGAACTGACACTAAGCCACGAAACAGACGAAACGAATGGGTGCAGGGAACTCCGGGGCCGTTTGACCCCGCTTTCACGTCTTCGTGGCTGTCGAAATCGGAATCAAGGTCGACGCCGGGGGCGCTGAGGGTCACTTCCACGTGCTGCGGCGGGGCTAGGCGGCGACTGGAGATCCCCGGACGAAGCGAGAAGTTAGAAGCTAGAAGCTCGAGCTGGGTCGAAAGGCAAGAGCCAAAACAGCTGATTCGGTAGTTCAGAATCCAGGGTCCAGAAACCAGAGTGCAGAAAGTAGGAAGCCAGGACCGGCCAAGGCCGGAGGCGAGAAGCACACGGCTGGAGGTCAGAGGTAAGGACGGACGCGGGGCGGGAAGGGGAATCTCACGAATTCTACAACGCTGTAGAATGGCGCGGGAGCGGGCTCTTGGGCCTATGTGCTTGAGGGTTAAGGCGTTAGGCTTGAAGCCTACGAAATGACCCCTGCACCTGAGGGAGTATCCCGCGCGTCGTTTGCATAGTTGTTTCGTACATCGTTCCTCAGACAGTCGCGAACGCAGTCTCGGAAAGTCCTGCGTCCCTAGTCTCCAGAGCGGTCTGACCGGGAGTTCGAGGGATTGTGTGCCGGAGAGCAGGGGACTTAGTTTGCCGGTCTGCAGTCGGGGTTCCTCTCCACCGAATCCGGGCGCTTGCGGCCCGGACTGCCGCTGAGACAGCAGTCCAGATTGCGTGCGGGTCGGTCTCCCGACTTGCCTACCGGTCAGCTTCCCGTCCGGTCCGGCCCACCGCACCGCTTGGGACACCCAGGAGAACTCGTCGCGGGCGCTGCCCGTTAGCCCCAAGCCAGTTTCACCCCAAGCCCCGCACCTTAGGGGTTCCACCCCTAAGGGCGTGTTGAGCCGACACGAACAGCTCCCTGCGAGGACGCAGAGCAGCGCTCCCTTTGGTCGTCGCACGTGCACCTGTCACCCCGTTGGGGTGAAACTCGCCTCAAGCTGTCAGCCGTTAGCCGGAAGCCGTTGGCCCTCCGCCCTCGCCGATTTGCATCCCGCCCATCAGCAGGCAATCCCGATAGCCGCGAACTGACCACGGCCGCACCATTCCGGACCCGGCTGCGTCTAAGATAGCCGAGAGCACGGTAGCTCGGTATCAATAAACGGCTCGGTCATAGACATTGTCGTGATACTGGGTTACGCGTGACTCTCTTTTCATTCCATCGGCAGCAGCGCCCGGTCTGCCTGCCGCCACCGACGACAATCCATCGCTCAGAGCCGTCGAGGCTTCGCGCTGCGGTTTACAGGGCGACGCGCGGCTGTAGAATACAGCCTTGCCGGACAAAGACCCGAACCAACCACCGACAGATCCGCGGGTACAGCCACCGTTTTCCTCAAAGGAAAGCGGTAGCAGTCCCCACAGGCCCGGGCTCGAGCTAGTCGAGGAGGAGGTGGCCCGCGCCTCGGGCGCGGCCCTGCCCCCCACCTTTGCCGCTTTCGCGCACCGGAACTACCGGCTCTACTGGTTCGGCAACCTCACTTCCCTTACCGGCACCTGGATGCAGAGCATAGCCACCGGCTGGCTGGTACTGCAGTTGACCAACTCTCCGTTCTTTGTCGGTCTGAACTCGACCCTGGCCTGGCTGCCGGCCTGGATTGTCTCTTTGCCGGCCGGGGCCATGGCCGACCGGTTCGACAAGCGGAAGCTGATGATCGGCACCCAGTCGGTGCTGGCGCTGCTCGCGCTGGCGCTGGCCGTGCTCTACTGGACCAAAGTGCTCACCATCTACCACGTGCTGGTGCTTTCCTGCCTGTCCGGGTTCGCGGCCACGCTCAATGCCCCGATTGCCCAGTCGCTGATCCCCGACCTGGTGGAGCGGAAGAACGTCCTCAACGCGGTGGCGCTCAACTCGGCGATGTTCAACTCCGCCCGGATCATCGGCCCGTCGATTGCCGGCGTACTCATCGGTACCATCGGGCCGGGCGGCTGCTTCGGGATAAACAGTGCGAGCTTCCTGGCGATCATCGTCGCGCTCTGGTTGATTCGTCTGCCTCCCCCCCAGCCTCACGGCTCCGCAGAGTCGGTGGGGCAACGAATAATGACCGGGCTGCGGTTCGTTCGCGGCCACAGGGACATCCGGACGCTCGTCATCATGATGGCGGTATTCAGTTCGTTCGGGATCGTCTACCTGCCGCTGATGCCGGTCTTTGCCCGGGACGTCTTCCACGCGGGCGCGCGCGGCTATGGGGTGATGATGACGTGCATCGGCATCGGCGCGGTCATCGGCGGCCTGACCCTTGCCACAGTCAGCAGGACGAAACACAAAGGCCGCATTCTCGTGTTCGGCACGCTCAGCCTCGGCATCTTGATAATCGTATTCTCGTTCATACGTGACTTTCGCCTGGCCCTGCCGGTGATCGTGCTCATCGGCTTCTGCCAAACTTCGATCGCCTCGCTCACCAACACGCTGGTCCAGACCCTGGCCCCGAACCATATCCGCGGCCGGGCCCTGAGCGTCTACATGTTGGCGTTCAACGGGATGTTCCCGGTCGGGAGTTTTGTGGGCGGGGCGATTGCGCAGAGGTTCGGCGCACCCGCGGCGACTATCGTCGGCGGGTGCGCCGTACTAGTCAGTCTGGCGGCGGTATCGGTCCTGGCGCCGTCGGTGCGAAGACTGTAGTGGTCCAGCGGTCATGTGGTCCAGTGTTCCGGTGGCGGACACGGACACTTGATCACTAGATCACTGGATCACTAGACCACTTACTCGGTCTACTCCAGTCCTTTGAGTTGGTATCCATACCACGTCCCGTCCGCGCCGTCAGAGCCACCGTCGGCATCCTCGGCGATCCAGAGCATGTCATTGGCCCACGACAGTGAGAACCCGAACCCGGACCGGGGCAGCGCGAACTTGCTGACGTACTCACCGTCGATGCCGTAGACGAGTATGTCGGTGTCGCTGTCCGGCGCCCAGACGAACAGGAACTTGTCCGACGCGGCAATCGCATAGGAGTAGCCGAGGTCCGTGGTCGAGTTGTAGCTCGACAGCTCGAAGCTCGTCTCCTCTTCGCCGTCGCTATCAAAGACCGTGACCGTACCGTCTTCCAGCTCGTAGAGCTTCTCGCCGTCGGGAGACATCGCCACCGAACTCTGGTCCTCGGAGAAAATGCCCTCCTTGTCCTCCACCGTGAACTCGAGGTCGAGGTCTGCCAAGTCCAGCGACGTGCCGTAGGGCTTGACGTAGAGCTGCTCTTCGGCCGGGCTGTAGAGAATCGCCCGCCCGTCCGCGCCCATGCTGTAGCTCTCTTCCAGCGACCCGGACTCATCGTACTTGTTGAGGTTAGAGTATTCGGTGTTGCCCCCGTTGATGGTGTAGTAGTAGTCTCCGTCCCAGGTCAGTCCCATGTTGTGGTAGAAGACGTGGTCGGTGAATTCCATCTGCTGGACCGGCGTCACTTTCGTGCCGCCGACCTGCTTCTTGGCGCCGGCAGCGCAGCCGAGTACGACGAGCGCCACCAGACTCAGTCTCAGCATTCCCTTCATCTTCCTCTTCCTTTCTCCTCCGGGCCCTGGCCCGGGCTATCTGAACATCACTGACTTGCTGTTAGCCGTACCGGCACTGGTCTCGAGCCGGTAGACGTATACGCCGTTAGACGCAGTCGCGCCGGCCGCGGAGCGCCCGTCCCATGTGGTCGAGTACGCGCCGCGTCGGTAGAAGCCATCCGCCAGCACTCGCAGTGTCCTGCCAGACACGTCGAGCACCGACAACCGGATGCGCCCGTCCTGCGGCAGAGCGAAGCGAAGCCGCGCCTGGTCGCGCACCAGGCTGGGGGCTGCCTGCAACCCCACTCGCATGATGTCGCCGACGTTGACTGGCCCGGACACGGCGACCGAACGGTCGAACCAGGACTGGGCCGAATCCGCGTGGTCGAGCAGTTCCTGCTCGGAGTTGCCGCCGACGAAGGCGAAGGCGACGAATGCCCGGCCCTGCACCTCAAGATCAAACGGCCCGGCCGATACCATACAGGACCAGTTGCGGGAGCCGTTCGAGTTGGGCCGCGATATCGCGCCGCGCAGGAAGCTGTCTTTCACCGCCTCGGTGATCATTCCGGATGGCACCAGGTAGACGTTGTGGTCGATTGCCGACAGATTGGCCGCGACTTGCGGCGACAGCAGCTTGATGCCGACCGCGTAGTTGTAATCCCCCGACTGAGTCATGTAGGTGAAGCGGCGCAATGTGTCGGTGTAGACGTCATTCGAGGTCTCGTTGTTGACGTCGAAGTCGGAGAAGATGCCGGCGTGGACGCCGTTCACCGGCGCCGAGCCCAGGTTATCGACTCTATAGGTCAGGACCACGAAGTCACGGAAGCCGGAGTCCGGGACCGATGCCGACCACTGAGCTACGGTCAATCCTTTGGGCGTGGCGTGGGCGCTGTCGTCAATCACTGCCTGGTACTCTTGGCCGCCGGTAAGAGGCGGAATCACCGCGTGCAGTGTGTCGACCGCTCGCCAGTCCGCCTGAAAGGTCGAACTGGGGTGGCCATACCAGCGGTCAACTACGTAGTTCGGGCCGTTGCCGCAGGCGAAACTGGTGAAGTAGATCGATCCGTACGGCGCGTTGCGCGGGTACTTCAGCCCTGACCCCTCGTTGTACGGCCCGAGCGTCCCGATTGAGCCCAGCGAAGTGACGGAGAGGATCATGTCGTTGTTCCCGTGGTCGGCCCAGAGCTTCCTGGCCGGCGGCAGGTCACCGATGCGGGTCTCAAAGAACGGTTCCCAGTAGCCTTGCGTAGCGGTGCAGGCCGCAATCATCTCGGCCAGGGTGCCGGGGGGCGTCGTATCCGAAGCCGTAACCCGGAACCGGTCGCCTTCGACCGTGGCCCCGGCCGCGATGGTGCCGTAGCTCGAAGTCGAATCGACCCGGGTCACATACGGGCAGAACGTTCTCAGGACCGCGTTCGTCCCGGTCGCAGCGACTGCGCCCTCGTTCTTGACCGAAACGTACAGGTCAACTGTCTCTCCCGGGTCGAGCCGGCCGTTGCTGTCATCGATACGCAGCCCGGCAAAGACCAGGGCCGGGCGGTTGGAACTGCCGCGCACCGGCACCAGCCCGTCGTACGGATAGAAGTTCTGCGCGCTGGCCGACAAGTCCAGGTTACCTGTGGTCGTCGGGGCGACCAGTAGGTCAACCCATCCCTGCGAGTTGGTCCAACCCCGAGCGTAGGTCTCGGTGCCTTTGCTCAGGCAGACCAGCGCACCCTTGACCGGCGTGCTGCCGTTCTTGACCGTGATGCGCACCACCTGGGTCCCGGTCGGCACTGAGTCGGGCTTGGTCACAGCCAGGGTACCGGGCTTCTCCGACCAGACGTGGAGCGTCGGGTCGCCGAAGAGGTTCAACTCAAACACGCACCAGCGCCAGACCTCCTGGTCCATGGCGAGGCTGCGGAAGTAGTCCTTGGACATCATCCCCAGCGTGCCGAACTGGGTGGCCGCGCCCTGCAGGAAGTATCGATAGAACTGGAGGTCGAGGAGTTCCGACGGCCCGATAGCCGGCGGGTAGCCGAACCCGTAGCGCGAGTTGAGCATGCAGGCTACGCACCCGCCGTTCGGGGCTTTGACCAGGGCCTCGGCCAGGCATTCGTCGTTGTCGAACCAGCCTGACATGCAGGCTATCGAGTTGACGAAGTTGAGCCTGGTCAGCCCGTTGGTCAGCCCGGCGACCTCGTAGTCGTCCATCACCGAGAAAGTGCTGGGATTGCCGTGCGCGGAGACGTGTGCGAGTTGGAACCCGCTGCTCATCGAATCCGCGTAGACGCCCGTATTCGGGTCCTCGAGGTGGGCGTGGGTCCAGCCGGACGGGAACTCGTCGGCGATGATGTGGTTGATGACCTTGCCGTGGTAGGGGTCGAAGAGCATCGTCGAGCCGTAGAGCACCCGCTTCAGCCGGGTAGTGTCCTGGTGCTTCTCGAACATCGTGTCCTTGGCGAAGAAAGTGGCCACGTGGGAGGCATTGTCGATGGGCGTCCGGCCGATAAGGACGTCATAGAAGAGATCGACCGAGTCCTCCATCTCGCCGAAGAGGTCGTTGTTGTTCGAGTCCCAGGAGTGTTGCAGGTCTGCATAGTACATGTCCGACGCGATGTCTTCGGTAGTACCCTCGACCGTCAGCCGGCAGGTCCGCACCGGCACGATGCCGTCGTCGCCGCCGATGAGTACCCACTTGAGCCCGTGGTTCTGCCAGTAATCCTTCACGCAGTTGCGGATCTTCTCCTGGTTGTCCCGCCCGGAGTAGGAGGAGTAGATAGACTCGGTCCTCATCACCACGGTCTTGATGCCGCGCCGGGTCTTCCAGTTCACGAACGGCTGGAAGTTGCCCGCGCGCGCGCTGGAGGTGATGACGATCATGTCGAAGAGCGAATCCATGGTCGGCCTGCCATCGGCGCCCCCGACCGGGAGGCGCGTTGCCGGGGACCAATTCGCCACCGCTTCCGGGTTCGCGACCAGTGGCCTGACGTTCCGGCCCATCAGGTCGACCTGCGACTTGTCCAGGCTCAGGACTTCGTGCCGGTTCCGCTCGTAGCGGACTGCGACCTTGATACGTGTGACCAGTTCAAGCCGCTTCTGCGCTGCCGTGTAGCGCAGGGGGGAAACGTGGACGCCGGCGAGGCGATATCCACCCATCAGCCCTGACCGGGTGAACCGCACCATCTCGGCCGGGTATGACCGGCTGGAAGCGTAGGCACGGGCGTCGGGCGGCACGAATGCCCGGGACGGCTGAGAGAGAATCTCCGGCCGCTGGCTCGGGTGGATGTTGAACTCGCCTGCCAGCGCCTCGGTCGAGACGCTGACTATGTCCACGCCCGTCACCTCGGCGTCGGGAGGAATCGCCACGTTGTACACCGCCAGCGGCAGGTTGGGGTAACCCGGCTCGGACGTCGAGTAGTGGCCGGGCAGCGTGACGACGTCGAAGCCGTTCACCCTGCCGAAGACGAAGTCGTCCGGCTTGAACTCGAACGTCTGGGTCAGGGTTCCTGTCGCCGCACCAGAGCGGGACATGACCGGAATCGGCTTGGCGATTGCGGGCCGTGTCCCAAGCCCCGCGACCATAGCCAGAGCGACAATACGGACGATACAGAACATCAAGAGCCTCCAGTAGCTGGGAAGAGGTTCGCAGAAGCACGAAACGGCGCCCGGCGCGCCTTTTCACCCTAGAGTTTAGCCGAGGACCGGAGTCGGTCAAATCTCGCCCGGCGTTGACCCGCCGACTGAGCCTCGCTGGGATTGTCGCGAGTGAAATGACCGGGTCAGAAGCAGTCCTGAAAGGGCATACGAGAGCCGAACAAGGACGCTCGACATCGTCGCCGCGCGACTTTGCGCGCCCTTCCGCGGACTCCAGTTGACTTCCGCTTCGGCTGAACATAGCATAGAGCGTGGCTGACAGGTAGCGACTCTTGTTTGAGTACGACTCAAGGAGGACGGAATGTTCAGTGCCCTGTGTTTGGCTCTGTTGGCGTACGCGCCGGTTCAATTCCTGCAGACCGAGGTGACGCTTTCGAAAGGCAGTTCCTGGTCACAGGATTTCATTCTAGCACCAGGTGATAGCCTGAAGGTGGACGCCTCGTGTCTGCGCCAAGTCGGCTCGTCGTGCGGATGTCTCGGAGGGCTAGGCGACCTCTTCATGCGAAAGGGCGACAACGTCGGCAGGGCCGTGCTCGCTGAATGGCACGGAGGTATCATCACATCGGTCTATGAGCAGTGCAAGCCCGAGATTCTCTACTACACCGACAAGGGTGGTGCCTTCACACTCTCCATCGAGAATCACTCTGGCCACAGAACGAACCTATACTTCATAACGGCGGCAAGAATCCCGGCGCAGAAGAAGTACGCCGAGTTCGACGCTTCCTTTCGAGCAGACACATCGTACGAAACGACATGGGTCGAGAAACCGGTCTTCAAGGCGTTCCATGACACTGTCCAGGAGCTGAAACGGTGGACCGACACCACGTACGAGACGGTGCTCCAGTCCGTCCTGACCACGGACATCGTCCTTGAAGGCACGCAAATGCTGGAATTCGAGCTTCCCGAGGGCAGCACGGGCGAGTTGGCCTACTCGATGTTCTCCAACGAGGCCGCTCTGAGGCAGAAAAATGAGGAAGTAAAAGGCAGCATCACAACCATGGGCAGAGCGCTCACGCTGGTGAACCCCGCATACGGCTTGCTGGCGGAAGTCATATCGGCGGTGTCGAATCCAGATGGCATGAACTACAGCTACAAGATGTACGAAGGCAGAACGAACTGGCGCGGTGAAACCGACCCTCGGCTCTTTGGGTATGCGACAGGTGTGGCGAATGTGGTCGGCAAAAAAGAGGGCGTCAGGGTTGGGACGCCTTGCGTGCTGACCATAACTGCTGGGTCGAAGAGCCTCGGGCAGGGGGTTGGCGAGTTCTTCGGTGGATCGAAACCGAAGGTCCACATAGACCTTGCCACCAACGTTCTCGAACCGCGCATGGAGAGAAAGTCCGCCCAGGTTCAAGTAGTGAAGGAACGCAAGGAGCAGACCGGGACAAGGAAAGTCCCCAAGGTCGAGTCAAGCGTCACACCGCACCTGCCGTGGAAATAGGAGGTTCCATATCTGAACTCCTGAGAGGAACACGGCTGGCCCGCGCACTCCTGGTCACGTATTCACGTTTTCTCCGCACCCTAGCGGCTGATGTCGGCTGAAGCCTGTATCTACTGCCTTGGCGACTCGTCGCGCTCACGCGCTGCCGAGCACATCGCGCCTGCGAGTCTGGGGTGCGCCAAGACGTTGCCTGCAGGGTACGTATGCGATGACTGCAACAACTACTTCGCAGACATGGACAAGAACTTCGGGCTTCTCAACTGGAATGCACTGTGTCGCGTGTTGGATCAAGTCCCCGACCGAAGAGGAAGGGTACGGAGAAGCATCGGAAGATTCTACTCCCCAGAGAGGGACTACTTCCAGATACAGCTTGGCCCAGCCATAGTACAGCCCGGCGTGACGCAGGTATCCCTCAGTCTCTCGCAACCAAGGGAATTCGACGAGAGGCTGTTCGCGCGAGCCATCCACAAGATCACCCTGAACTGCCTCGCCTTGGAACGTGGGCGACATGAGGCGCTCCATCAGAGATACAATAAGGTCCGGAAGTATGTCAGGTGCTGTGCGAAAGGCGAGTTCTGGCCATACGGGGTGAGGCCGCTGAATTCACTCGGCGATTTCGCTGGCAGGTTCCACAACTCGAAGTGCGGCGTCGTAGCCTACCTTGCGCTCCTGCGGCTCGAGTTTGTCGTATTGCTTGAGGGTTGGTGCAGTGACGCGGAATCCACTATCGAGGGGAGCGATTGGCGCATCAAGCGGGATACAGGACAATGGAACGAGAGTTCCCTCTTGGGCTTGGGGACCTGACCGCTATTGACGGAGTGAATGATACGCATTCCCGGGTCGCCCCGGCTTGACTGTACCCACTGAGCCGGTATCGTGATGACGGAGGTACCTATGTCCAGACGTGTCTTGCTTGCTGTTCTTGCCCTTGCTTCGGCCGCACTCGCCACGCGGATGTGGACCGAGGATGAGATAGAGTCTTTCAACAGTTCGTATCAAGCCGAGTGGTTGCCCCGGCCTGAGAGCCTGCAATACGGCCCGCGCCGGTTCAACTATCTGCGCCAGATCAAGCTGACCTGCGACTTCGTCGCCAGTTACCAGGTGTCGGATTCGCTCTCCGGAGACTTTGGCGGCATCATCGAGGCCGAACACATGCCGACCATCATCGAAACCGACAACACGCAGGAGGCCATCTGGATCTGGTCGCGCTGGTATGAGCTGACCGGTCGGGACGACTACCAGGTGAACATCCAGCGCGCCTGGACCTACGTGATGAACCATCCGGCCTATTGTGAGCACGGCGGCGTCCCCAGCCAGACGTGGTACGCAATCTGGAACTGCGGCCTCGGCTTCATGGCCGAAGCCGAGTATCGCCGCGCCTACGGAGATTCGAGCCACCTTGCCTATGCCGATACGTGCCGCAGTTTCTACCTCGCCAACCCGCTGCCGACGTCAGCCCTGGACTACTTTGTGACCAGCCAGTCATCGGGCATGGCGATGGACTACGCTCGTACCCGCAGCGATGCGGTCCTCCACGACAGTGCGCTGGCGCGGGGCCAGCGGGTCAAGTCGTGGATCGAGGGCGGCGCCGCGAACCGGCTCGGAACTCAGAACTGGGCGATGTGCGGCGGCACGGCTTTCTGGGGCGTGGTTCACACCGTCGGCAAGGAGGACACAGCCGCAGGCAAGCTCTGGGTCCAGACCTACGGCGAGTCTTTGCCCGGGTTCTATCCTGGCGGCTCGTGGAACTGCTCCCACAACATCTGGCTGGCGAACGCCTACCGCTCCGCCGCCGAGCTCGGCCACGACACGCTGAACTGGGTGATGCACCACTATCTCACCGATACGCTGCTGATGCGCGACACCGATGACGACGGCGGAATACCGGCGACGTGGAGCGACCCGGTCACGCAGGACCAGACCTGGGTTTCGACCTACCTCGTCTTCATGGGTATGGATGTATTCGTGACCCCGACCTATGACGATGACCTGTCGCTGCTTGAGTTCACCAGCCCGGACCCGCTCGACATTCACGTGGTCGGCGTTCCCCTGGACGTTATCGTCCCGGCCGCGAACGTTGGCCGCGATGCCACAGACCCTACCTTGGCCATCTTGCGGTTCGAGGGAGTTCCGGTGGACACCTTCGCCGTCGACAGTGTGCCGTTCCTGCAGACTGATACGATTGTGTTCTACGGCGGTGTGCCTCAGACCGGCGGCATGTTCCATTTCAGCGTGAACGTCAGCGGGGATGACAACCCGCTCAACGACACGGCCAGGCTCACTCTGCGCGTCTACGATACCTGCCGCGTGACCGGGACTCTGGTTGACTCGACGTCCGGAGCAGGAATCGTGAGCTGGGTCAAGGCCCGGCTCGGCAGCAGGACCTCGGTCTGGGACTCGGTTCGCACGGACACCAGCGGCCGATTCAGCCTGAAGCTCATCGACAGCATCTTCTCGCTGTCGATTGAGCCGTCGGTGCCCTACTACGCACGATCGTGGAGTTTCGCCATCCGCGGCGACACGACCATCGACCTGCGGACTCAGCCCGCGCACGTGCTGATCGTGAACAATGACACGCTGGAACGCTACGCGAGCTACTACACCAGCACACTCGACACGCTCGGTGTTACCTGGTGCCAGTGGAACCGGCCATCAGGCGGGCTTCTCCCCTATACCGTACTGGACCGGCTCAGGACAAACACGGTCATCTGGTACTCGGGCAACACGAGTAGCGGGACGATTCCGGTCCCGGACCGCGACAGCCTCGCCCGCTACGCGCAGACCGGAACCAACCTGTTCATCACCGGCCAGAACATCGCCCAGGAACTCAGCGGCACTGCCTTCCTCGAAAGCATCTGCGGCTGCCGCTTCGACTCATCCGGCTGGTCGGGGTTCTTCGCGTTCGGCAATCGCCAGGATTCCCTGGGAGCGATCGTAACGGGCACCGCGACAACTGGAGGGAACGGCGCGAGCAACCAGACCTCGCGCGACGTCATCTCGCCGCTGGGCAATTCCTCCGGCTTCATCCTCTACGACTCGGTCAACGTCAGGTACGCGTCCACCCGGCGCCAGATACCGGCGGGCGGCAGGGTCGTGTTCATGGGCCTCGGATTCGAAGCAGTGAACCGTCCCGGCTCCAAGCCGGGCTTCTTCAGCCGCGTGCAGTTGCTGCGCCTCATCCTCGACTGGTTCGGCGTCCCGACCGGAGTTGAGGAACGCCAAATGCCGACCGCCGAACGCCAAGCGCTTGCGGCCACCGTAGTACGCGGCTGCCTGGTGCTCCCCAGTTCGGCATTCGGCGATCGGCGTTCGGAGTTGGTTGATGCCTCTGGCCGCCGCGTGATGCAGCTTCGCACCGGCGCGAACGACCTCGGCCGCCTGCCCGCAGGAGTGTACTTTGTCCGGACCGATTGGGCGGATAGGACCAATAGGTCCTATCGGGTGCTACTGGTGAGGTGACCCATGCCTGAATACGACGCCTATTCGGTCTACTACGACGTGCTCTATGCCGACAAGCAGGAGGACGTGCCGTTCTACCTTGGTATTGCCAAGGAGACCGGCGGACCGGTATGCGAACTGGCCTGTGGGACCGGGCGCGCCCTACTGCCCATAGCCCGGGCCGGGTTCGAAGTGACCGGTATCGATATGTCCCAAGCGATGCTCGACAAGTTCCAGGCCAAGCTCGACAAGGAGCCACGCGAAGTGCAGGCCCGAGTAGCGCTGAAGTGCGCGGATATGCGCGACTATCGCTTCTCGCAGAAGTTCAAGCTGGTCTTCTGTGCGTTCAACTCTTTCCAGCATCTGCTGACCACGGATGACCAGCTTGCCTGCCTGGCCGGCATACGCGAGTATCTGGCGGACGACGGGCGACTCGTGCTCAACGTCTTCGCGCCTTTCCACGACTGGCTGGCCAACGCGAACCTCCACCATGTCACCGGACAGGTAGAACGCGACCCGGAGACCGGCAAGGAGATGATCGTAACCAACATCACCGACCGCCATCCGGAAACACAGACTATGGAGGCCTGCCAGTATGTGGACAGGATACAGCCGGACGGCACCGTGAAGCGCTATCCGGCCAGTTTCACCCTCAGCTGGATTCACAACCGAGAGATGCACCTGCTCTTGAGGTGTGCCGGCTACGAGGTCGTGAACGTCTACGGCGGCTATGACAAGCGCCCCTACGACTACGTTTCCGGTGTCCAGCTCTTTGTGGCAAAGAAGGCCTGAGGACGACAGATGGACAGTGGCCTGCCCGTGATCGAGACTGCCCGACTCACGCTGCGGCCCTTCTCGCTCGCCGACGCAGGACGCGCTCAGCAGATGTGCAATGACTGGGAGATCGCCTCGACCACGCTCGCCATTCCCCATCCCTATCCGGACGGTGCCGCTGAGCAGTGGATCTCTACGCACGCCGATAGCTTCCGGCAAGGTACCGACGTCATTCTCGCCATCACGCTGAGGCCCGGCGGGCAGGTAATCGGCTCCGTGGGCCTGTCAGTCAACAAGAACCACGGACGCGGTGAACTCGGATACATGGTCGCGAAGGAGAGTTGGAACCGCGGCTACTGCACTGAGGCGGCCCGGGCAATGATGAGCTTTGGCTTCAGCACTCTCGGTCTCGACCGCATCCAGGCAGGGCACTTCCCGCGCAACCCGGCGTCCGGCCGCGTTATGCAGAAGCTGGGCATGACGCGGGAAGGAGTGCTCCGGCAATATGTCAGCAATCGAGGAACCCGCGAGGACATCGTCATGTATGCCATACTCCGCTCCGAGTTCGAAGCCAGCGAAAGGAAGCCGTAGACACCATGGCCAGCCGCTCGGCACCGGTAATCATCCAGCTGGTCATCACCTACTTAGTAGTCGCATTCATAGTCCGCGCAATCCGCCGGGCACGCAAGGCGGACAGGCCTCCCTCTGAACCCTCTCGTGGAGACCTCTCTTCTGTGCCCGGTGTCGCACTCCCCACCCATCGTCCCACATCTGCAGCACCTCCGCGTCCCGGTGGGTTCCGTCGCGAGCAACGGACGTACAATGGCGTGGTCTGGCAGCTGGTTCACCGGCCCCACCGCGACCTCTCCCACGCGGCCTCGCGCACGCCCATCGACGAAATCTACGTCGAAGAGCCGCCGCGCTGCCCGAAGTGCGGCCTGGGCGTCATCGAGACTCATGCATGGCTGGGCTACAGGTGGTCCTGCCCGGAGTGCGGCACGCGCTCGCGCAGCCAGGCCAGCATCGAACAGACAGCCCGCATGCTCTCGCGCCAGCGCTGAGCAACCCCGGTCCGGTCCGAGTCAACCGTCGACCCGACACGGCCCCCTTGCCCCTAACCCCTAGCGGCCAACACCCGCTTTGCCGGGCGGAGACATGACCGGAATCGGCTCGGCGATTCCGGATCGTATCCCAAGCCCGCTGCGACAGCCGGCACCCGATACGTGGCAACTGGAACCTCGCGCTGAAGGCGCGATTGTGTCTCGCGAAGTATTTCGCGTTGTTCGTCACGAAGTACCGGCCGAAGCTTCGCGCGCCGGGTGTTCACTTGCGTCAGCAGTCGCGTCTTTCGCTCCATCTCGACCTGAACCTCGACATCAATCTCAACCTCTATCAGTCGCTGCTCCGCGCGTTGCTCACGAAGTTCTGCCAGTAGTTGCTCAAGTTGTTGCTCTCGGCGATGTTCGGTTCGATGTTCCTTGTGTTGGCTTTTGAGTTCTACCTTTTGACTTTTGACTTCTCCTATGGGCTGATGCCACCCCCCAGGCGGCCTGTGGGCCGCCCACTCCCCGGCAGAATTGTGGTCGGAGAGCGGTACACCACTACATGTAGATGGCAATCAGGGCCTTTCCTTCTCCCTCTGCTCCCCGAGGAGAGGGTCGGGGTGAGGAGTCCGTCGAACTGGCGACTCCGCAGGGACAGGACTTACGCACGAGACCGGCTGCGGGCTAAAGCACTCGCACCAGAACTGCGGCGATCACTCTGGCGCTCAGTGCTGAACTGAACCGCAGACTCAAGGCGCGGCTCAAGGCCGGACTCAACTCGCGGCTGAACGCGCAAGTCAAGCCGGAACTCGCTGCGCGACTCGCCGCCCGGCTGATTGCGGGACTGAGCACGGCGTTGACGTCCTGACTGACGGCGGCGCTGAGTTCCCTAGTCCAGGCGCGATTGGCCGCGTCGTTGAGCCCTGAGCTCATTGCTCAACTGATGGGAGAGCTAAGTCCTGGAATGACGGCCACATTGATGACGGCAGTGAGTGCGGCCTTGAACCCAGCGGTCACCCCCGGATTGACCCCCCTATTGCCGCTGCAAGCGCCGGGCGGCACATAGGGTATCAGACCATGGTCTGTGATGGTTCTCACCCAGGAAGACAAGCTCCCTATGACGTATTCCCCTTTGGCAAGCGTATGAATATGTGAGAGGGGCCGGCCCGGGCACATCGTGACCCCCTTTGCGCATTGCTGCTACGATTGATGTTACCTGACGATCAACCAGCGCGTCAAGGTCGAGCGCCGGGAGCAGGAGTATGCGCTGGTCAATCCCTGGCGC
>VGIR01000011.1 GCA_016867815.1 candidate division WOR-3 bacterium
GAAGCGCTGGCGCCCTGGCGAGATGCGCTGGCGCTGGTGTGTAGCTGGGCTGCTACATGCCGAGCAGCACTTCCGGTGCGTAGATGGCTACCGGCACATCCCCGCATTGCTGAGTGCACTGGAACGGTCCGCGTCACCGAAAGAAATTGACGCAACAGAGAGAGTTGCCTAAAGTGATGTGGGAGCCGCTAGGAATTTCAACTAACCGAGGGACATGCTCAACCCGGAAACCGCAGAGGCAACCCGAAGGAACTCTACCTGAAATGGGTCGGATACCATACGAATGACAAGGGAAAACTGACTCCCTTCCCATACGCCTACGACACGGACGACAACGGCTTCCCGAAAGACGACGATCTCGGGTACTGCGCCACTCCCAACTGCAACATGGAAGCCTACTGCTACGTCGGCAACTCAAGAACATCAACATGCCGGACCAAGGTTGTCGTCAAGATCGTGAAGTACTACCCGAGGATGCTTGTGTACCAGAGAGCGGAGGAGTATCCCTCAGCGCCTCGCAGTTGGGGCCTCTTCACGGTCGTGCCTGGTTTTTCGCTTCCCGACCTCACGGGCAGATTCGAACTGTCACTCGAACTGCGAGACCTCGAGACCTTGGTGTTACTCGATAGTAGTTCTGTGTGCTTCGACGTGGCTCATGAGCCAAGAGGCGGAGGGCAAGGATACGACACAGATCTGACCGACGGCTGCGACCAGTCGCAGTTGAAGCTCAGCCCCGTTGGACGCGCGACGCTGGTGACCTACAGCATTCCCAAGCCCTTGGACGTGTCGATCATCGTTCGCGACGTCGCAGGCAGAGCGGTTCGGACCCTTCTCGACGCCTCTCAGGCTGCGGGTCAGCACCGACTGACCTGGGATGGGACCGCTGACGGCGGTCGAATCCTCCCGTCAGGAACCTACTTCTGCACGATGAATAGCGGGGACTTCACGGTGACAAGGAAAACAGTGAAAGCCAACTGAGATAGACTGCCTCCTCAAAGGGCGGGGCGCGGCAGACCGCGCCCCGCTGCTGTCAGCCGCCGGGATTTCCGGGGATGACAGGCTATGGGGAAAACAGGGGGAAAACAGGGACACTTCCCTATTTCTGTGAATCCAAAGCCTGTCGAGATGACTCCGTCACAGCCGCAAGCATCAAGCTGCAAGCTGAAGCGCAGGCCGACCGAAGACTGGCAGTCTACCGCTGACCGCCAACAGATTACGGCTAACAGCTAGCGGCCTCGGTCGTCTATCGTTCTTTCGTACGTCGTTCATCGTTGGTTTCGGACGCCTCTGTCGGATAGTGCGTGCATCGTAGATCGTCGAGCCGCACCGGTCGTTGACCGGACCGCAGCCCGCGCGTAGCATCTGAACCATCAAGAATAGCCGCGCCGGAGTTCCGCTGACATGCTGTTGAGTAACGGAACCGAGCTGGTCTACCGGGTCAGGATCCACCCGCGGGCCCGGCACGTCCGGATTGTCGTATCGCAGCGACACGGACTGGTTGTGACTGTTCCGCGCAGGTTCGACCAGAGACGGATTCCGGAGATCCTTGAACAGAAGCGGGACTGGATCGAACGGACGCTGCGTCGGCTGCCAATCAAACCGGAGCCCTATCGCCCGCCGGAGCGGATTGCGCTGGCGGCCATCGGCGAAGAGTGGGATGTCGAGTACAAGATGGGGAACCCGAAGCGAATCGAGCTGCTGGAGCACAGCGACCGGACGCTCCTGGTTTCCGGCGCCGTTGGCCGCCCCAACTTGGTCCGGCGAATCCTGCAGCGGTGGCTGGCAATCCAGGCGCGGAAGCACCTCGTTCCCTGGCTGCATCGGACCGCGACCGAACTGGGATTCGAGTTGAAAGGCGTGACAGTGCGCACGCAGCGGACCCTCTGGGCAAGCTGCTCGCGCCGGAACACGATCAGCCTGAACGCCCGGTTGCTGCTTCTCTCCCCGGACCTCGTCCGCTACATCTTCATCCACGAACTCATGCACATCCGGCATCCGAATCACTCGCGCGCTTTCTGGCAAGCGGTAGCGGTCCACGTCCCGGACTTTCGGGAGAGGCTCAAGGAGCTGCGGCACCGCATGGAATCACTCTGCGTCTGAGGCGGCCGGCGGACGGCAAAGCGGCGGCCGGAGCCGCCGCAGGAGGCCGAACGGTCTCTGACCGGCTAGTCGTTGTCCTCGCCGTCGTCGCGCAGTTCGATGCGCTTGATGATCTTCTTGCCCACTCCGGCGGGAAGACCAAGGCTGAGCGACAGCATGTCGGTGTCGTCACCCAGGCCGAGCATGTAGAGGTCGGCCAGGTCCTCAGGCACCAGCTTCTTCACCGCCTGCTCGTAGTCGAGCCGGGCGTCCGCCAGCCTGGCCTTGAGCGCATTTATCTCTTTCTTCTTGGCCGTCACGTCGGATTCCGGCTTCTTGGCCAGCTCCAGCTTCTCGGCCTCGGCCCGCTTGACCGCCAGGTCAGTCTTCAGTGAGCCGGTCGCCTTGATGTAGGCGATCTTGGCGTCGAGCAGGCTGAGATGGGCGTCGGTGTCTAGCTTGTCGTCCACGTCAAGGAGCTTGCCGCCCTTGAGCCTGATGACCTTGTTCTTGCCGTCTTCACAGATGGTGACGAGCTTGCCGTCGTCACCCTCGCTCAACGTGACGAGGTTCTCGTCGTCGCCCGTCTTGATGACGACCGTCTTGCACTTGACCTTGCAGGCCTCGTCGCAGGCCTCGCCTGCCTGCACCGGCGTCGTGAGCGCAAGGACCGCGCCCAACATCGCTGCATAGTACCTCACACTACCTCCTCTGGTTTGGAATATGGTGCACTGCATTGGGTTGGACGTCCGGGCCCTTTGCCGGGTTGTCAGGCCGGAACTGCGAAGCCGGGGCCGAGCTCTCGGCCGTCCACATCGCGTTTGACAACCTGATGGTAGAAGCTAGAATCCAGTCGTGAGCAGCGTGAATATCGCCGTACTCGCCTCGGGCCGCGGCACGAACTTCGAGGCGCTGGTGCACGCAACCCGGCGCCCCAACACCCACGGCGAGGTCCGGCTGCTGGTCACCAATATCCCCGACGCGCCGGTGCTGAAGAAGGCCGAACTCGAGCACGTGCCCGCCATGCTCATCCCCCATCGCGGTTTCAAGACCCGGGCGGAATTCGAGCAGGCGTTGGTTGCCGAACTGAACCGCCACGACATCGGCCTCGTCTGCCTGGCCGGGTTCATGCGCATCCTTTCTCCGGTCTTCGTGAACGCCTTTGCGGACCGCATCATGAACATCCATCCCTCGCTTCTGCCCGCGTTTGCCGGCCTGCAGGGGATGCAGGTGCACGCTGCGGTGATGGCTGCCGGGGTCAAGGTCACCGGCTGCACCGTCCATTTCGTGAACACGGACGTCGACGCCGGGCCGATCATCGTCCAGCGGGCGATTGCGGTACGCGACGTTGATACGCCGGAGTCACTCGCACTGCGGGTGCTGGTCGAAGAACACCTGGCCTATGCCGAAGCCGTGAAGCTGTTCTGTACCGGCAGACTGAAGGTAGAAGGCAGGCGAGTCCGCGTCCTGGGAGACGACGCCGGGAGAGCGGTGGATGAAGGAACGACTCATGCCTGAACGCAAGCTGCGGGTGGCGGTGGTAGGGTGCGGGACGCAGTCGCAGCTGGCCTACATCCCGGTGCTCAAGCAGAACCAGTCAGTCGAACTGGTTGCGCTCTGCGACACGGATGTGCGAAAGCTGAACCAGCTCTGCACGATTCATAAGATTGACAAGCACTACGTCGACTTCGACGACATGAAAGAGGACGAGACGATAGACGCGGTAGTCATCGCCACGCCCAATCATCTCCACGCGCCGATGTCGATAGCCGCCATGCGTTACGGCAAGGACGTGCTCTGCGAAATGCCCCTGGCCCTGGACTCGACCGAGGTCAGGCAGATGATAGCGAACTCCGACCGCGAGAAGCGGAAGCTGATGCCGGCAATGAACACCCGGCTGCGGCCCGACATCCAGGCCATACGCCGGTTCGTCGAAGGCGGGGAGTTGGGCAACCTCTACTACTGCAAGACCGGCTGGTTGCAGGGACGCGAGTCCTGGTCCCTTTCCGGCTGGCGCGGCCAGCGCCTGCGCGCAGGCGGCGGCGCGTTTCTCTCTCTGGGTACGGCGCTGCTCGACGCCTCCCTGGCCCTGGTGGCCCCGCATACCCCGGTCTCGGTTATCGGCGCAGCGCACCATCGGGCGCCTCAGTCCGAGGTAGAGGACACCGCCTTCGCCATGATCCGGTTCGAGCAGGACCTGACGCTTACCGTGGAGGTGGGCTGGTCGATGCTGCAGCAGAAGGACCTCACCTACCTCAACCTGTTCGGCAACGCCGGGGCTGCGTTGCTCAACCCAACCCAGATCCACAAAGAGATGCACGGTCACCTGGTCAACGTCACGCCGCAGATCCGGGAGAAAGACGTTCAGCGGTCGTCCTGGCGAATGCTGATCAATCTCTGGGTTGACGCGCTGGAACGCGGCACACCTGTACCCATCAGCGCGTCCGAGGCGCTCACGGTCAGCCGGCTCGCCGACGCGTTCTACCAATCCCAGTCAACCCGCAGAGAGGTCGCGCTCACATCCGCCGAGCCCTGATCCCGGCCGTCTCGGCCATCGGCCTGGGAGCGTTTGCGTTCGCGCCCTTCCCACTCCGTTTTCTGGCCTTCTTCGCGTTCGTTCCGCTCTTCCGGGTTATCCGGGACGCGAAGCCGGGAAAGGCGTTCCTCTGGGGATGGTTGTTCGGCGGACTGCTGTTCACCGCTCACCTCTGGTGGCTCTGGTTCCTGGTTGTGCCCGTCGAACCCATCACCCGCATCTTGCTGGACATCGGCGTGGTTCTCCTCTTTGCCTACCTCGGCCTGTACGTCGGCGTATTCGCCTGGCTCACGCGGCGCTGGGGACTCTGGGCGGCGCCTCTGGTCTGGCCGTTGCTCGAATTCCTGCGCACCAAGTCCCAGATAGGATTCCCGTGGGGTCTGCTCGGCTACACGATGACGCCCTATGTTCCCTTCATCCAGCCAGCGTCGCTCGGAGGTGTCTACCTCGTATCGGCGTGGCTTGTGCTGGTGAATGTGCTGGTATGCAAGCTGTACGCTTCACGCTTCACGCCCGACGCTCCGGATGCCCGGCGTGAGGCGTCGGGCGTCTGGCGTAGTGCGTGGCGCATGCTGGGCCCTGCCGCTGCGCTGGCTGCGGCGTTCGCCGCGCCGCTCTTGTTCTCTGCCTTCTACGTCCGCCCGCTCAAGCCCTGGTTCAATGTCGCCATAGTCCAGCCCAACGTCTCCCCTTTCGACAAGGGAGACTGGGACGCGCGAGCGGCAATCCAGGCGGACCTTGTCCGGCTGACGCAGCAGTCTGCCGCCGACCACCCCGATCTCATCCTCTATCCGGAAACCGCGACCCTGACCGACGTAACGCGGTCGGAGACCATGGGTTCGGCCATCCGCGGCCTTGCCGATTCGCTCAACACCGAGATCTTCACCGGCTCGCCCCTGTTCGACGAACGCCGCAGGTCCTGGCACAACGGCGCAGTCCTGATTCGGCCGGGCGAACCGGTCAGGCAGCGCTACTACAAGATCCGGCTTGTGCCGTTCTCGGAGAAGATCCCCTACGCCGACGAACTGCCGATCATCCGCCGGATACTCGGCACGGCCGACATGGGCGACTGGGCAAGGGGGCGCGACTACACCGTCTTCCGGTGGTCGCGAGGCAAGCTCTCCTCACTCATCTGCTTTGAGGCCATCTTCCCCGATTACGCACGCGAGTTCGCCCGCCGCGGTTCACAACTCATCGCCGTGGTCACCAACGACGGTTGGTTCGGACGGCTGGTCGGCGCCCAGCAGCACGCCGAACTGGCTGTCCTGCGCACGGTGGAGAACGGCGTGCCGATGATTCGCAGCGCCAACAACGGCATCTCCTTCATCGTCGACCCGTACGGCCGGATTCTGCAGCACACTCCGCTGTTCGTGCAGACGGTTCTCGCCGGCCCGGTACCGCAGCCGCTCGCGCCCACTCCCTACCAACGCTACGGCGACTGGTTCATGCCGGCGTGCGCGCTCTGCCTGTTGGTCGGGCTCTTGGTGCAGCGGGTGAAGAGACCCAGACCTGCCAGCCGGTAGTCCGTCAGAAACCCGAAGACCGAAGCACAAACGACGACTGATCGGCCGGGCTCCATTCAGGCATTTCCTTATTCCGCCTCCTGATTCAGACCAGTCTGGTTGAGACGGGTGTCCGGCACTGCGTGTTGACCGCCATCCGAACCGGAGTATAGTCAGGGCACAATGAGGAAACTTCTGCTGGTCGTCCTGTGCGCTACATCGGCGTATGCTTCTGCTCTTCCCGGCCTCCTGGATACGATTGCGATTCGGGAGTGGCTGGTCTGCGGACCGTTCCCGATTGGAACGCGCGAAGGCATAACCGGCGTCGTCGAAGACCCGCTGACGTTCAGACCGCAGGAGGGCGACACCTTTCGCTCCGCCCTGGTCCAGAGCGGCATCACTACCTGCCGCAAGGTAGCCGTTGACTCGCTCGGCTGGCTCGAAACCAACTACCAGGACGTACGCTGGGACACCTTGCAGGACTACTACGGCAACGTCGGACTCTCGTGCGCGGGTTTCGCGTATGCCGAATTCGACTGCCCGCAGGCCTGTCGCGCCCTGGCGGCCGCGCCCAGGCTCGGCGGTTTCGTGCTCAACGGCCGCGGCTACACGGGTGACATCTACGGCAACGGTTGGTTCCAGACTCCGGTCCAGCTCGACTCGGGGCCGAACCGCGTGCTGCTTCGGCTGTCCGGGTACGGCGACCAGAGGGTGAAGTTCCAGATTCTGCCGCCGGCCGCAAGCTTCCGTATCGTGACCGGAGACCTCACCGTTCCGGAACTTGTTGCCGATTCCAGCCTGACCGGCTGGCTCGGCGTACCAGTTTTGAACCTGACTCCAGACCCGCTCGATTCGGTAGCGCTGACAGTGCTGTTGGCGTCAGGGGATACGATCGGGCGGGCGCTGGTAGCGGGCGTGCCCGGCTCCGGCGTTCTCAAAGTCCCGGTCCGAATCTCCGTGCCGGCGCAGAAGCTAGACTCGACCGGTCTGGCCGTGGTCATCGACTCCCGGCATGCGGGAGACTCTGGCTCCGACACGGTCCACCTGCGCATCCGTCGCCCCGAGCAGTCACGGAAAGTGACGTTCATCTCATCGATTGACAGCTCCTGTCAGTACTACGCGGTCCTCTATCCAAAGGACTATGCCCCATCTAAACGCTACGCGCTGATTCTCTCCTTGCACGGAGCCGGGGTGGAAGCATCGGGACAAGCCGACGCCTACAAACCCAAGGACTGGGCGTTCGTGGTCGCCGCGACCAACCGCCGGCCGTTCGGGTTCGACTGGCAGGACTGGGGCAGGTTGGATGCTCTCGAAGTCCTGGACCACGCCCTCGCGAGTCTGCCGATTGACCGCGAACGGGTGCTGCTGACCGGCCATTCGATGGGCGGCCACGGCACCTGGCATGTGGGTCTGGCCCACTCCGACCTGTTCGCCGCGGCTGCCCCGGAAGCGGGATGGCCGAACCTCCAACTCTACGTCCCGACGTTCCTGCAGCGAAGCGCTACCTTCGCCGACCCGGCGCAGGTTGCAGTCCGCGATATGGCGATGCGACCGGACAACCCTCCCGCGATGCTTAGGAACGCTCTCAACCTGCCGCTCTACATCCTGCACGGCGGGGACGACGACAACGTGCCGCCCATCCACGGCCGCAACTTCGCCGCTTGGCTGGAGGAGCTGGGCTACCGCTTCACCTACAAGGAGGTACCGAACCGGCCGCATTGGTGGAGTTACGAGGACGGCCTCAGCTGCGTTGACGATACCGCCTTGATGAGCTTCCTCAAGGCGCAGCGGCGCGACCCCGGGCCGCGCCACATCCGCTACCGCACCGCCGACCTCGGCCAGTCCAACCGGAGTTACTGGACGGTTATCGAGCGTGTACGCGTCGTCGGCCGCGATGCGGACATCGAAGCCTGGGCCTCGGAATCCCTCATCTCGGTCAGAACCGTGAACATTGCCCAGTTCAGCCTGGAACTGGCCGGCAATCCCTTTTTCCCGGGTGCAGTCGCGGTAGAGGTCGATGGCAGGCGAGTCGGCAACAGGTACAGCCTGCCCGGAAGGCTGACGTTCCACGCGGCCGGCAAAGGCTGGGCTGCGGGTCCTGCCCGATCCGCACCATTGGCCAAGACCAGCGAACGCTACGGCCCGGCAAAGCAGGCGATGATGAAACCATTCCTGCTCGTGTACGGGACCTCGGACACTGGCCAGACGGCGTTTCTGCGCCACTCGGCGACGCAAGAGGGAATGCGGTGGTGGCTGATCGGCAATGGGCAGGCCCAGGTGCTGCCCGATACCGAGGTAACACCTGAATTCGTCAGGCGATACAACCTGGTGCTCTACGGCGGTCCGAAGGAGAACTCGGTCACGAACCTGATCGCCGACCGCCTGCCCATTCGTGCGAGGTTGGGCCGCATGTCGCTGGACGGCGCAGAACTCGGCGACAACCTGGCCGCTGCTTTTGTCTACCCCAATCCGCTGAGCCCTGACCATCTCGTCATGGTACGAATGGGGACTGACCCGGCCAGCACGAGACTATCCTTGTTCTGGGGTGTAGCATCGTCCGGCGCGGGCATGCCGGATTTCATGGTCTTCGACCGCAGAGTCCGTCGGTACGGCTGGGCAGGAGTCAGGGCGGCCGGTTTCTTTAGCCCGGACTGGAAGCTGGACCCGGCCTCGATGTATCTGCAGGAGTAGGGGATGCCGAGCCTTGTCCTCAACTCCCCGGCCAAGGTGAACCTGGGTCTCTGGGTCGGCCGGAAACGGGCCGACGGGTTCCATGACATCGTATCCGTGGTCGCACCGGTCAGGCTTGGCGACAGGATAAGCATCACCCGCACCAGGGCGGGAATTGAGGTGGCGTGCGACTCGACCGATGCCCCTTCCGGCCCCGGCAATCTTGCCTACAAAGCCGCGTCGGCCTTCTTTCAGGCAACCCGGATCGAATCAGGGTGCCGGATTCTCATTGCGAAACGCATCCCCGTGGGCGGCGGTCTCGGCGGTGGCTCATCCAATGCCGCCACGGTGCTGGCAGGCCTCAATCGGCTTTTCGGCAATGCCCTGGGTCCACAACGGTTGAGGAGCATCGGCGCGTCCCTGGGCAGCGACGTTCCGGCATTCCTGGTCGGGGGTCCCAGTATCGCCCGCGGGCGCGGCGAGAGACTCCGTCGCATCCAGCTTCCTCGCCTCGACCTCGTTCTCTGTTTCCCCGGACATGCGGTTTCCACGACCTGGGCCTACGCGGAACTTGACCGCCTACGGGCAGCCGGGCAGGGTTTGACACGGCCCGTGATTTCGCCTAATATACTCCGCGCCGCGTTGCGGCGCAACGAACCGGACAAGGTCGCCGCACAACTGACGAACAGCTTCGAGTGTGCGGTATTCAGAAAGCACCCTGCGCTCGGCCGGGCCAAGGAGCTCCTGCTCCGGCACGGCGCGTTCGCAGCATCACTGTCTGGTTCCGGCAGTACGGTCTATGGCCTGGTTCGAACGAAAGGCTGGAGAGACCCGATGGCCGCCCTGGCCCGGAGTGGATTCCACTGCGTCAAAACCAGCACCCTATAGACCAACGTCGAACGACGAGCGCCGAATGCCGAACCGTCGCAGCCCGTTTGCCGCTCGGAGTTCGCACTTCGGAGTTTCGTTTGGGGCGTCGTTCAACTGGCAGGACCCAGGACTTTGGATCCTGTTATGAAGGTTCGATTCCTTCCGCCCCAGCACAATGTCGGTACGCGAGCGAGGTAACATGCAAGGTGAGCTGAAAATCTTCCATGGCCGGGCCAACGTGCCGCTGGCCCTGAACATCTGCGAGCACCTCGGCGTCAGGCCCGGCGCTGCCGAGGTGAGGACGTTCGCGGACGGCGAAATCCGCGTCAACATCATGGAGAGCGTGCGCGGCAGCGACGCCTTCGTCATCCAGCCGACGCAGCCGCCGGCCGACAACCTGCTGGAGCTCTTGCTGATGATCGACGCACTCCGGCGCGCATCGGCCGAGCGCATCACCGCGGTCATCCCCTACTTCGGCTACGCGCGCCAGGACCGCAAGGACAAGCCCCGCGTCCCCATCTCGGCCAAACTCGTCGCCAACCTGATCGAACGGGCCGGTGCCGACCGCGTGTTGACGATGGAGTTGCACGCCGAGCAGATCCAGGGCTTCTTCGATATCCCCGTCGACCACCTGTACTCCACCCCGGTCCTGGTCGACTTCTTTCTGAAGCGCGGAGTTGACGGCTGTACGGTTGTCGCACCCGACACCGGCCGGGCCAACCGTGCCCGGGGATTCGCGCAGCGCCTGATGGAGAAGATGCCCCTGGCGGTAATCGACAAGCGGCGCCCCGAACCCAACAAGGCCGTGGTGATGAACGTAGTCGGCGAAGTCGAGGGGCTGGATGCGATCATCTTTGACGATATGGTCGATACCGGCAAGACACTGATACTGGCGGCCCGCGCCCTGCTGAAGCACGGCGCCCGGTCGGTGATGGCCGTGGCCACCCACGCCGTCTTTTCCGGGGACGCTGTCCAGAAGTTCCAGAAGTCGCCGCTAGACGAGATAATCGTCACCGATACACTGCCGCTGCCGCGTAAGAAGCTGGTTCGCAAGATTCGAGTACTGCCCGTCGCGTCGCTGTTCGCGGATACCATCCTCCGCACACACCGCAGCGAGTCGGTCAGCTCACTATTCATGTAGAGGAGAACATGGCATACACAGTAAAAGCAACCCAAAGAACCGACACGGGCAAGGGCAAGGTCGGCCGGCTCCGTCGCAGCGGGTCTCTGCCCGCAGTGATGTACGGACACGGCGAACCGTCGCTCATGCTGGCGATGTCGACCCACGAATTCGACCGGCTGCTCGATCGCATCAGGGGTCACAGCCCGATTGTCGAAGTCGAGATCGACGGCCAGCAGCCGCAGAAGTGCGTCATCAAGACCCTGCAGCGCAACCCGGTAACCGGCGGCCTGCTGCACGTCGATTTTCAGAAGGTCCACGCCGGCGAGAAGATCACGATGAACGTTCCCGTCCTCGTCAGTGGAGCGGCTGAGGGCGTCAAGCAGGGCGGTATGCTCGACCACGTCCTCCGCACCGTCCCGGTCCGCGCCACCATCGACGCGATCCCCGAGCATTTCCAGATCGATGTAACCAACCTGAAGATAGACCACAGCATCCATATCAAGGACCTGAACCGTCCTGACCTGGAATACACGTTACCCCTCGACTCCCCCATTGTCACCGTGCTGTCGCCGCGCAAGCTGACTGAGGCGCCTTCGGCTGCCGAGGCTGCCGCCGCCGCTGAGGCCGGACCGGCCGAACCTGAAGTCATAACCGAAAAGAAGCCGACCGAGGAAGAGACCGCGGGTGAAGAGGAGAAGGGCAAGGGCAAGGCCAAGGGTGAGAAGAAGGAAGAGAAGAAAGAAGAGAAGAAGAAGGAAAAAAAGTAGACCGGTGACCATATTCGGACTCGGCAACCCGGGGCCTCGCTATGCTCTCACTCGGCACAACATCGGCTTCATGGTCGTCGACTCGCTTGCCGCCAGGCTCGGGTTCAGGTTCCGGACGTTCGCTGATCGGGCAGTCGCCCGTCGCCAGTTCTCGGGCGACGAACTGGTGCTGGTCAAACCGCTTCTGTTCATGAACGAATCCGGTACTGTCGCTCGCAAGCAGCTCGAACGCAGACCGGACGCTCTGCTTGTCGTCTGCGACGACATGGCTCTGCCGTTCGGCCGGCTCCGCTTGCGTCCGGCGGGCTCGGACGGCGGCCACAACGGCCTCGGCTCGATGATCGCGCGCCTCGGCCGCAGCGACTTCTCGCGCCTGCGAATCGGAATCGACGCTCCTGCCCGAAGCAGCGACGGGGTGGACTACGTGCTCGAACGCTTCCCGGCGGAACAGGAAGAACTGCTGCCGGAAGTACTGGAACGCGCCGCCGATGCCTGCCTCGCCGTTGTCACCCAGGGACTCGAACGGGCCATGAACCGCTTCAATCCGATGCCCGCGCCCGGGGCCGAGGAGAAGTCCGATAGATGAAGGTCGGAATTGTCGGCCTGCCCAACGTCGGCAAGTCGTCGCTCTTCAACCTGCTCACCAGGGGCAGCGCCAGGGTGGACCTCTACCCGTTCACGACCATCGAGCAGAACGTCGGCGTGGTGCTGGTGCCCGACGAGCGGCTGGACCGCATCGCCCAGATTCTCAGGCCGGAGAAGGCAACACCGGCGCATGTCGAGTTCGTAGACATCGCCGGTCTGGTCAAGGGCGCGAGCGCGGGCGAGGGACTGGGCAACAAGTTCCTCGGCCACATCCGCGAGGCTGACCTGATTCTGCACATCGTGCGCGCGTTCTCCGCGGGCAACATCCCGCACGTGCTCGACACGGTGGACCCGGACCGTGACGCGGGGATAGTCGAGGCCGAGCTGGCCATAGCCGACCTCGCGATTGTCGAGAAGCGGCTGGAACACGTGCGCAAGGAGCCGAAGTCCCCGGAACACCAGCTTCTGCTCGAGGCACTTGAAAAGCTGCATTCGGCTCTGGCCCGGGGCGAGCGTCCGGTGCTGAATCCGGAACAGGCCCGCGCTGTGCGCGAACTCGGGCTTATCCAGATCAAGCCGGTGATCTACGCCGTCAACTGCTCGGACACCGAGCCGGCCAACCCGGCACGATTTGCGGCCACCGCGGCCAGGACCAGCCTGCTCTTCTCCGCGGCTCTCGAATCCGGCATGTGCGACTTCACCGAGCCGGAGCGGATCGAGATGCGCAAGTCGCTGAACCTCGCGCCCGAAGGCCCGGCCGGCATCGTCACGCGCTGCTTCGATGCGCTCCGCCTCATCCGGTTCTACACGATCAAGGGTACGGAATCGCGGGCCTGGGCGGCGCCGGCCGGGACGACAGCGCTCGAAGCCGCGTTCATGATTCACACCGACATCGGCAGCGGATTCGTCAAAGCCGAGGTGGTCAACTACCGTGACCTGGTCACGTCCGGCGACTTCCACGTCTGCCGCGACAAGGGCCACGTCAAGGTCGAAGGCAGGACCTACGTGGTGCAGGATGGCGACGTCCTGCTCATCAAGTTCAGGTAAGATGCAAAGCAAGATCCCCAGTCAATCACCAATCGTCATTGGTCAATTCCCAGAGGAGGAAGTTTGAATAGCTACGAACTCGCGATGATCGTCAGCCCGGACCTGGCCGAGAAGGATGTCCAGAAACTCGCCCAGGACTCAAAGGAACTGCTGGCGGCCAGCGGTGCCACCGCTGTGTCAGACGAGCAGGTCGAGCGTCGGGCGCTGGCCTACCCGATCAAGAAGCACAACGAAGCCAACTACGTGTACGTCAGCTTCTCGGGCCCGCCGAGCATACCCGAGAAGTTCCGCTACGAAATGCGACACCGCGAAGGTCTGATGCGCATGGCGTTCGTCTGCAAACCGGTGCCCAAGCCGCCGGTCGCGGCCGAGGCAGCGCCCGCGCCGCAACCCGCCCCGGAGGCGCCGAATGGCTGATCCCGAACGCGGCGGTCAGCGCAACCCGGGCACGCCCATACGGCTCGGGAACTTGAACGTCGTCATACTGCTGGGCCGGGTGACGATGGACCCGGACCTGCGGTACACTCCGTCCGGCGCGCCCGTGCTCGGCTTCCGGATCGCGGTGGACCGGGTCTGGCGCGACAAGGCGACAGATGAATGGAAGCGGGAAGCGTCGTTCTTCCAAGTGAACCTGTGGGGTCAAAGTGCGGAGCGTCTGAGCAAGACCATGAGGAAGGGGTCCGCCGTGCTCGTCGAAGGTCAACTACGCAGCCGCTCGTGGGAAGGCAAGGATGGCGAGAAGCGTTCCGTGGTCGAGATCAACGCCAACCGGACCCAGGTCCTGGACAAGACCGAGTTCGCTTCCGGCCCCGGAGCAGGACCAGTTGAGGAAGAACCGGACATTCCCAAGGACCAACTGGACGACATTCCGTTCTAGGCAAGTTAGGAGTCAGGGGTTAGCAGTCAGGAGGCCCGGCTTGGGCTTGTGCTTTCGTGCTGAGTGCATGGCCCGGGTTCCGGACTTCGTCATTCGTCCTTAGGACTTCGAGCTTCCCGCGTAGCGGGCTATGGCGGCTCGGTCGGGTCCCGGATCTGCTTGACCGAGTTGGGCAGGGCCTTGTCTTCCTTGAACTGGAAGTAGTAGGGCAACGGGAACCAGACCCGTACCGGCTGCCCGAAGTGTTCGGCCGGGGCGAATGAGCCACGCAGTGCCGTTGCGCAGGCCGACGAGTCGGCCGCTGCATAGCCCGAAGAACGCACGATCCTCGCTGCCAGAACCGCACCGTCGAAGTCCACCAGCGCTTCTGCGTCTGCCGCGCCGCTGAAGCTGTACTGCTTCAGCACTTCCGGGTAGCCGGCCGGCTCCACAACAATGGGCTGGGGAGGCTTCTGGACCTTGTAGAAGCTGACCGTATTCTCGAAGTCACCCAGCAAGGGTATCACCGACTGGTTCCAGTAGCAGAGCATCCCCGGATGGTTGAAACCAAGCACAACCGTGTCCCCGGGCTCGGTCCTGGCGCCCGAGTCCGGGACCTGCGACGTCACGAGGAAGAGCGTCACCTTCGCGGTATCTACATCGACCTGCTCGAACCGCGACACCAGCCCGAGCTTCCTGAGCGCCCGGTGGGCATGATAGATGTCTTGACCGACCAGCTTCGGTACGGTCAGAGAATCAGCGGCCAGACCGAAAGCAGCCAGCGTCACCACCAGACACGACACGGCTGTGACTCTCGGGCTCATGATTCAGCTTATTCGACCTGCTGCCTCCTGTCAAACCTGATGGAAGAAGAGCGCCCGCGCGAAGCGGGCGCTCTGGAGAGAGAAACCGGATCCTGCTACCGAGTCACCATCAGCTTGCCGGTCAGATGCCTACCGTCGAACTCGTACCGGTACAGGTATACGCCTTCCGGAACCAGCGCGCCGGTCTGAGACCGGCCATCCCAGACCGCGCTGAACCTGCCCGGATCGCTCCGGCCTCCGGCCAGAGTGCGGACGATCCTGCCGGCCGCATCGAAGACGTCTAGTGACACGTTGCCGCGCCGAGGAACGGAGTACGCCAGCCGGGTGCTACGACGGAACGGGTTCGGTCCGACAGCGACTTCCATTTGCCTGGGAGGAATCACATTCGGTCCCTGGATGCCGCTGGGGTTCTGCCACTTCTGAATCACGATCGGATTGTCGGTACCTGGCCCTTCGTTGTACAGAAGGAACCCGGCGACTTGATCAATGAGGTACTGGACCATGACCGTGTCCCCGATCGGATGAAGGATGGACGGGAATCGATAGGAGACATCGCCGCCGTCGGTGATCTTCGTCCCGGGAGCCCAGGTCACTCCGTTGTCTTCCGAGAAGGAATACCAGATGTCGGCGCGTACCCGCGACGTCGTCTGCTCCACGTTCACACCATCGAACTCCTCCCAGGCGACGAAGAGGTTGCCTCGGTCGTCCTCGCCGAGGCTGGGGCGGGCGCAGATCATGACGTTGTACCCGACGGCAGCGTTTAGCGACTCCGGTGAAGCGATGTGAATGCGGTTCCACGTATCCGGATTGGACTCACACCAGTGCCAGATCTCGCCGGGCAGAATCCAGTTGGTGTCGCGAACGTACGGACTCACGTTGCCCACTATGTGCAGCCGGTCCTGCCGGTCATACAACGGGAAGAGCGACGTCAGGTGATAGGACGGCAGGCTCTCGGAGCCGGGAGTGAAGGCCGGCGGGAAACCTAGATCCACAGGCATTTCCCAGACGCCGCCGGCATCATAGGATTCGACGTAGAAACCCGGGTTCTGCGCGTAGCCGCTGGCCGGCGTCGAGACCCAGGTTATGCAGACCTTGTTCGAGCCGGACACCCCTGATGTCGTGATGTTGTGGGTGGGGAAATTCGGCTCGGGTTGGGGCGCAGGTACGCTCGCCGGGGTTTCCCAGGTCGACCAGTCAGTGGAACGGCTCCGGAGAAGGTTGTCCTGATTGTTTGCGTCGATCACCGCCAGTTGGTAGGCACCGTTGTTGCTGACAGCGATCCATGGCCACTCGCAGTAGTTCAGAGCCGTTGACTCGCCGTACACGTACTCGAAGATACCGGCTCCAACGTCAGCATCCCTGGCGAACAGTGGCGCGAAGTCCATGGTTCCCGAGCCGGTGGAGTGGTGAGCCGAGATAACGGCTACGCCGTTCGTATCGGTATCGATCCTGCCGTACCCGGTGCGTATGGAGTAGGCATTGACGCCCGACTGCATGAAGTCGACGTCGCTCCAGTTCCAGGCGCCGGCCGTGTAGTCATAGAAGTTGTAGCGCATGTTGCGGTCGGGGAACGTGGTGTTCGACTGGTCCGTAGAGTACATCCACAGCACGTGGATGCCTTTGCCCGGAGTCTGGGTGAGCATCCTCAGCGCCGGTCCGTTGGCGCCCCAGTCATAGGTCGTACCGCCGACCGTATCAACGGTGCCGATGGTGAATCGCGCCTCATGTCTTGGACCGGATCCGGCTTGCGGGCCTGACGGCAGCACCTTGCCGTCGTCAGGGAGCACAGTCACGGGCTGCAGCGACACGGCCAGGGCGAGCGCCGGCGCCAGCAGCATCAGACCGACGATACTACGCACACATACCTCCTTGGGGGTTTGCAGCCTATCGCACACAGCCGGACAGATCCGGCTGAGCCTGGGTTGATTCTAGTATTGCACCCGCGTCAGTCAAGCGGGAAAGGGAACTCAGGGATCAAACTGCCCCCGACCCGCAACCACCACTCTGCCGCCGACGCGCACCAGAATACCGCCATCCCTCTCCCCTCCCTGCAGATAGAGCAGCGACGGCCGCTTGATTTCTATTCCCTGCTCGGCATAGATGGCGAACTCTCCCGTACCCAGGTACCGGTGCCGGACGAGCCAAGCGCAGAGACAGCCGTTGGCGCTGCCGGTCGCCGGATCCTCGGGCACGTCGTAGTAGTCGCAGAAGACCCGCACGTGCAGCCGGCATTGCGGGTCGATGGTCTCCGGCGCGAACGCCAGCACAGCCTTGGCCTCGAGCCGGTCGGTCAGACGGCAGTAATCAGCCTGGTTCACCTTGATGCCCTGCACTGCGGCCAAGGTCCTGACCGGGACGATGACGAATGGAAGTCCGGTCGATACCTCCTGCACCGGAAAGGCGTTGTCGATGTCGGAAGGCGCGAGACCCAGCACACCGGCCGCTGTCGGCGCGTCTATCGCGGCACCGAACACCGGCGGAACCTGGGTCATCATCAATCGCTCGCCGTTCTCCTCCACTGCCACGGGCACGGTCCCGATTCCTAGGTCCAGATCGACCTTGTCCGGACTGCGCCCGAGAAACCGGTCCCAGATGACGAATGCGGTCCCCAAGGTCGGGTGCCCGGCAAACGGCACCTCGCGCGCCGGAGTGAAGATGCGCACCGGCCACCCCCGCTCATTCGGTCTGTCCGACAAGATGAAAGTAGTCTCGCTGAAGTGAATCTCCCGCGCCAGGGCCTGCATCTCCTCGTCCGGCATCCCGGCCGCGTCCGGGAACACGGCAAGCTGGTTGCCTTCAAACCGCCTTCGCGCGAACACGTCACAGATGATGAAATGTCGGCTCATGGCACAGAATCTATCCTCATCCCTTCAGCAGGTCAAGCGGGCTTCCGGCACCCCGCGCGCAAGCTGGGCGCATCCGGGACAAGAACCCGATCTCGCAGCTCGTGACTGCGAGGATGTACTACGGACTGAGGGATGCGGTCGCCGAATTCAGCACGAACCTGTTCGCGTTGCTCAACCACCTGACGCTGGTCGCGCTCTTTGTCTGGGCCTGGCTGCTGACGATAGCCTGGTATCCCATTGCTGAAGCGGCAGCGGCGATTGCGCGCGGCTCCACTGTGCCGCCGGTGTCCATCGCAACCATCGCCATTGCCGGCGGCATCTGGCTGCTGGCTTCACTCCGGTTCGGCCTGCCCTGGCATCTCTTCCTGCTCAACCCGGCAATCCTGACAGTGTCGGTGTTCGTTGGTGTTCGGGCGATGCTGCTAGCACTGACCGGCCTGGGCTACTGGAAGGGCCGCCGCCTGGCAGCACGAAAACCGCGATTGATTTGAAGGCCGTCTACTCACGCGGAGGGCAGTCGTGCCGCAGCCGAAGTCCGCGCCGCCGGCATCGAATCGGGTGACTGCCGCGGATGCTCGTTCATCTTGCCCTGACTCGTTCGACCCGGTCGACGACCAGCGGTGAACGGAGCGGTCCGTTCAGCAGGACCGTAGTCAGGTCCCGGGCATAGGCTCCCAGCGTATCGTCGGTCACTACCAGGAACGTCCCATCCGGAATCTCGCACTGGATCATCGGCGCCGAAAGCACCACCGAGTCCATCACGAAAGCGAGCCGCTGGCGGACGTGCCTGGCCGTGACCTCGGCCAGCTTCTGCGTCGGGTTACAGCCGCTGAACGTGTCGCGGCCCAGTCGGATTTCCACAACAAAGGGCGCGTGGAACGGCTCAGCATCCTTCGGCAGTGGACGGGAGGGTCGGGCGCCGCGCGGCCGATGCGCGTCCGCATGCTCAATCAGCCATCCCTTCACGTTGGACATCTGCGGCTGCCGTTCGACGATGTAGAGAGTTCGCCATGTGTCGGCCATACCCATGTCCGGCGCCCTGAACACCGGTTGCCAGCTTCCGTAGACCAGCGAGTCGATGCCGTCGAGCACGGCGCTGACCAACCGGTAGTCCGGGTTGGAGACTCGGAAATCGTGCGCGCGATAGCCGATCCTGCCGGAAAGAGACTCCAGGCCGGAGATTGGATGCCTGCGCAGCCAGTTGTCCGCACTGTCCAGAACCGTCCATGCGACCGAGTCTTCTGCGATCAGCCGGAAGCTGACCAGTCCTTGGGTCGAGGCAATTCGCTCAATCCGTGCCGCGCCCGCAGTGTCCTCGACCGTGACGACGAGTCGGTTCTCGCCGATCTCCACCTTCGCCCGCTGGCTCGGCGGGCGAAAGCCGGGTTCCTCGTAGAGCAAATCAAGCCGCGTCTGGATTCTGGCTGAGTCGCCGCGAAGGCGCAACGCCGCACGCGTGGTGTCAGCGAGCCGAAGGGTGATACGTAGATTGGTCTTGCCCCCGCAGCCGATCAGAACCAGCCCCGTCAACAGCCCGAGCATCGAAGCAGACAATCTCCACATCTTGCCTCCCCACTTGCATGAAATTTCCGTCTCAACGCTTCTTCTACCGATCTGGTCTGCTGTCCGCAGGGCAGTTGCGCCCCGTGGACATCATCCGATCGGACCACTGCCGATGATTCTCCTCCGGCTTCGTCGCCTTCACCGAGAACATCAGCGGAATGGTGTCAGGCTTCCCTTTGATGCGCCAGCGGCCGTCCGCGCCCTGCTCCATGAACGGGAAGTGGTCATGGCTCAGATATGGGAACTCGTGCAGGAACTCCAGGTGCAGACCCGCGCCCAGCAGGGCGTTCACGATGTCGCCCAGGCTGTGCGTCCACTCGAAGGAAGGGTGCTGCACTACCGCGTTCGGGTCGGCGTAGGAACCCTCTGACTCCCACCGCGTCGGCTCCGGCCCATGGAAGTAGGAGTACCGGACGTCAAGGTCCTTTGCCGCGCGGCTGTTGTCGAACACGTTCACGAACGGGTGGGCCTCGCGCAGGTAGAACATGCCGCCGGGCCTGAGATAACGCGAGACCACGCGCGCCCATTCCCCGAGGTCCCGCAGCCAGCAGAGCACGCCGAGCGAGGTGAAGACGATGTCGAACTCCCCGGCAAGTACCGCCGGCAGGGCGTATACATCGGAGCAGATGAACCGGACGTCGAGCCCAAGCTCGCCGGCAAGCGACCGGGCAAGGTCGATGGCCTTCTCTGAGAAGTCGACACCGGTGACCTTCGCGCCGAGCCTGGCCCACGACATCGAGTCCTGTCCGAAGTGACACTGCAGGTGCAGGAGCGTCTTGCCGGCAACGTCGCCCACCTCATCGAGCTCGATGGGATCGAGGGTACATCTACCGGCCTTGAACCCGGCCACGTCGTACAGCTTCGAGCCGGCGTTGATGACTACCAGTTCATCCCAGAGCTTCCGGTTCTCGGCGCTGAACCTGTCCATCGGCTGGAATCCGGGCATTAAGACCCGTGCCGGGTCAGACTCACCATCTTGTCCCGCCGTGTGCGCGAACCTCCAGTCCGAGGTGCTGCGGGAACGATGAACGGCCGAGGCCGCTGGCTGTTGGCCGCAAGCTGTCGGCCATCCTCGTCCGGACCGCCAACGTGACATGCCCTCGGCCTGAGGCGCGCGACTTGCCGCCCTGCGTTTCCCACAGGGGGTTCCGAAGCCAACAGCTTCGCCAGTGTCCTTTCTGAAGGCTGCAGGCCGGTAGCCGCAAACCCCAGGCCAGCATCTGCCGTCATCTCGTCGAATGGCCGGCTCTGATTCTCCGCCCTGTCACGACAGGCTGCTGGAACCCATGACCCAGTAGAAACGGAACCCGGCGTCAGCGTCGCCGCCGAAGTACTGGTCGGTCGTGCCGAGGTTGAATCTCGGCACTATCTCACCGTAGATGCTGAGCGGGAGATGTGGAAGGAAGTACTCGAGGCCGAGGGGCATCCGGAGCGCCATCCTCATGTTCTGTTCAAGCGGCTCGCGCATCCTCGCCTGCAGGCCCAGCCCCATGAAGAGCCCCAACTGGCCGTCTTCGGCCGCGTCCTTTGTCAGCCGCACGCTGTGAAACAGCATGTCACCATGAACCTGCACCGACGAGTCCGCCCACCAGGAATATCCGATCCCTGCGTCCAGCGCGAACCCGGTCTTCGTCCACAGCTTGGCGCTGAGGCCAAACGGCACGCCTATCATCGGTCCCACGCCCAGGTACATGGCGTCGGCCTTGCCTGGCCCGGCGCAGAGTATCACCGCCGCCACCAAGAGGATTCGTCTCACTTCACGTCCTTTCGTACAATGCCATCGCCCACTACCAGCGCCCCGGTTCAAAAGCAGATGCTCAAACCAATGCCGCCGACGAGATAGTTGGGCGCCGGCCCCACAAATCCGAGCTTGAGGTCTGTCGGGAAGTACCCGAGTTTGTAATAGAGGCGCTCAACGTAGTTCTTCGTGCCCAGTTGGTAGTTGAAGAACCGGCCCAACCCGGCATTGAAGTCGATGTTCAACGGGTACGACCTCAGCCTGAGCAGGAACGCGCCGTGTGCGCCCCACCCCGCTTCCTCGGTATGGTCCGCCGCCACCTCCAGGCCGAGCTGGGGCGACCGCGAACGCTTGCCGTTGTAGAGCTGCAGTTTGGCGCTGAGCAGGCTCGGCCACAACGTGACCACCGGTCCGGCCGCGGATGTCACGACCGGCTGGGTTCCATAGTCGAACTCGACGCCGAGGAAGTCAAGCGGCTGGAAGGAAGCGTAGCCTGCAAACAGCCCTCCGCCTCGGCCGACCGAAAAGCCGACACCGAAGATGCCGAACCGGCTCTCGCTTGCGCCATAACCCGGGCTGTAGCTCGGCGGCACGTAGGAAGTCGGCGGCGTGTTGTAGGTCCAGCCCTGGTGCAGCCAGCGGTAGATGTCGTCGGCCAAGGCCTGGATGGCATCGTCACCGTCCGTGTAGGCTGACTGACCACTGCTCGCGTCGAAGAGATGACCGCGATTGAGTCCTGACACGCCTGCGGTCGCCGTTATCTGAGTCGTGCCTTGTGTCTCGTACGTCCAGACCATGTCGATGCGGAGGTTCGGTTGCACGCCGTTCGCCTCGGTGAAGCTGACACCGTCAGCCGCTCCGTTGTTGTTCAGGCATTCGAGCACGTCGTCAGCTATGAATGCCGGACCCGCGTTCGGGTACCGCCATTCCATGCCCGCGCCTGCCGAAACGGAAATGACAACCTTCAGATCAGTGTTGCGAAAAGCCGGCTGTTCGTCCGCGGCCAGCATGCCGCAGGTGAGGACAACCATGCTGATGACGGCGGGTGTTCGTCTCATGTGCTCCTTTGCTGCGGTCAGGCTAGTCCGTTGACATGGAGTTTGACCGGAGACGCGAACTTCCGATTTGCGGACAGTCACAATGCGTGACACTTCCACTCTCGTCAAGGTCTGTCGGCATATCGGGGTCCTTCGGCTTTGAGGAATGGCCGAATCCGGCCAGGGTCAGACAGCGGAGCTGTTCTTCCTTGTACTCAGGGGACAGCAGCACCTCGCGGTCGCGCTCGAAGTGCTCGACAGGGTCAATCACCAGTGCGGGCGCAGAGGCTCCCATTGAAGCTCCAGAATACCCTCCGGCAATACGAAGTCAAGCTCCCGCCGAAGCGGGACAGAGACGCGGGCAGAGGCTTGGGCCGAGTGCCGGGAAGGCAGCAGGACAGATGAAGGTGGTGAGACTGAGGCCGACAGTGGGAGCAACCGCAGGAGCAGTGATTGGGGCAGGAATGTAACCGGCGACTTGTCCGGCGAGTGGGCATGTAGTGGCGTAAGCTGCGGGGTTGCGTGCGGGCGGTATGGAGGCTCCAACTGCCTGCTCAACTCCGGAGCAGAGGACGTGAGGGATTGCGGGTACAGCACCTTGGCCCGTAGCCGGCAAGACGCCGGACGCAACTGCCGGGTAGAGACCTTGGCCGACTACAGGAGGAAGGCTGTACCCAAATGTGGGAGGAGCGACCACCGGACGGGTTCTCAACCACTTACCCGCTCTGCTGGGGGGCCGAGTTCGACCGTCACCGCCCCCGGCGTCAACCCCTGGCTGTAGGAATCTGAGCCGCCCACAGGAAAACCAGGCTCCTGATTGTGTATACTGCATATTCTCCCGGCGGCCGCAATCAGGCCTAAGTTCTTCATTCTCAATTCACTATTCGCCATCCCCGCCCTGACCCCTCCTATGCCTCCCCCGCAGCTATCCACAAAGCCTCCGAAGTCACTTCCCGAGGGACTTCCCGCGGAACTAGTGGGGTTGATTCGAGCGTTATCTTCACCGCGACTTCATCGGCTACCTCGCGAGCAACGACCAGAGTTCGCTGTCCGGATCCTTGTCGGTCAACATGCAGCGTTCCTTCCCAGGTCCGAGCCCAGGTTCCAGTCCACGTTCCTCTCCGAGTAACGACCCAGATGATTCCGCAGACAACCTCGCTACCAACCTGCCGAGCTTCTTGGAGAATAGCGAGGGAGGCTCCGGCACAAGCCGCAGCCGGCTGCATCGGACCAGGACCGAGTGCTTCTTTCGGTAGGTCTTCGGCTTCATTTCCTCAGTGCCCTGCAGGCGAGGCTCACGCGGAAAGCGGAGCGGCGCCGAAGCGCCGCTCCGAACGGGATTGGTTTGCGCGGTCTAGCGGGACAGGACTACCTTGCCCCAGGCCTGCGCGGTCGCGCTCTGGACGCGGTAGAAGTAGATGCCCGGCGCGACTGCGCGTCCCTCGTCGTTCCGGCCGTCCCACGAGAGCCGCACGCTCGGCGCAACTGTGGATCCTCGGGCGAGCGTACGTACGACCCGGCCGCTGTTGTCGTAGATCCGCAGGTCGATGCTGCCGGCCGAGGGCATCTGCAGCGACAGGTTCGTCCTGCCTGTAAACGGGTTGGGCCGGGCCAGCACCTCCATCTGGTCGGCGGCTCCCGCAAAGCGGAGTTCCGGCTCTTCGACGCCGGCCCGTCCGTAGTTGAACCCCGCCACCTTCACGATCATGTTGTTGCTGGAGCCACCCTTCATGATGGTCAGCCAGTACGAGCCGTCGCGTGGGTCGTATTCGATACCCCGGACGTCCCAGGTCTTGATCGGGAAAACATACCCGTTGAGCACCGTGTCACCGACGCGGTCCAGTTCGTACATGCCGCAGCTGTCGATGAGACCGCCGGACGCGTTGTACCATGCCCAGGCGTTCAGGAGCGACGGCGGATTCGTGGGCGAACGGTCGTCGAGCGCCAGGCAACGGGTACCGTACGGTCCCACCAATGGATGGGTGAAGGAGCCCTGTGAAAAACCGAGCGTGTCCGTGAGGTATATCATCTGCCGCGAGGAGGAAGACAGCCGACGGTCCGACAGGTAGACAGTGTGCGCGGCCTCGTGCTCGGTGGCGCCGATCGGGTAGGCCAGCGACATGGTGAACTGGTGGCGCACCGCGCCGTTGGTGCCGATCTTGTACATGATCTTCTGCGGATTGCAGGACACCCAGAGCCCGTTGTCGTAGCCGACATAGTCGATATCGGTGCAGGAATCCTGCGGCGCCGGGATGGTGCCCTGCGACGTCAGCATGCTGTCCGAAGAGTACTTGTAGATGGTCGCCTGGTTGTAGTTGACACAGTAGATCAGGTTGTCACTGGTATTGTAGGTCACGCCGTACAGGCCCGGGGCCGACGGCATGTCTGGGACGGGCTTGGGTCCCCAGATGATCTGACCCGGTTGCATACCGACAACCAGCACTATCTGCATCTTCTTGGTGTAAAGGGCGGCGCTATCGCCGGTGATGAAAAGCGAGCAGGTGAAAGAAGTGCCGGGGACGATGCCGGCGTCGGCGTGGAGCACGAAGGGGTTGGCCGTGTTGGTGGCTGAGCCGCCGGACGGGATGTTGCCCCATGACCCCAGTGAGTCGGGTACGGTCAGCTGGGTGTTGTAGCTGCGGAACTTGCCGGTAACGTTGTTGCAGGCCGCGCCGCCGCTGTTCTTGAGCGTGGCCAGCAGCTTGGCGGTCTCGCCCGGGTCCATGGCCCCGTTGTTGTTGCCGGTGGAGTCTATCACCTGCGTCGAGGTGAGTTTGAGCGACGGTCCGCTCGACAGGCCGACGGAGTCGACCGCCGCAAGCGCATCTATCCGGCCCGCGCCGAAATCGTTGTCCTTGCCCGCACCCCCGAGGTCGACCGCGGTCAGCTCGAGAATCGAATCCACCTCGCCCGGTAGCAGGTCAGGGTTCTTCTGCAGCATCAGGCAGACCGTTCCCGCGACGTGCGGGGTCGCCATCGACGTGCCGTCCATCTCCTGGTAGCTGCCACCGATGGCACACGACTTGACGGCGACACCAGGAGCAGAGACGTCCGGCCGGGTCAGCCCGGGCGGATACGCGTAGTCGTTGAACGGCGCGACGCTCGACCACGTCACCGGGCCCTGCGACGAGAAGTACCCGATGGCATCGCTTGCGTCGGTCGCACCGACGGAGACGATTCCCGACAAAGCGCCGGTACCGGTGTTCTGCGGATTCCACCACGGCGGCGGCACGTTGCCCGGACAACGCAGGCCGGTTGGCGGATAGTCGTACCCGCGCTCATTGCCCGCCGCCACGATCTGCGACAGGCCGGCCGCCTTGACGTTGTTGGCAAGAGTGCGCCACGTCGACTGGTCCGGACCCCAGGTGATCCGCCAGCCCATCGACATAGTGTAGAGGTCGGCGCCGTGAGTCGGCGAAAGCGGCGGGGACACACAGAACTGCACTGCGGCCCACATCTGACTCTGGCCAGCCGAGTCCACTCCGTTCTTGACCCGGCAAATCATGATCTGAGCGTCCGGCGCGACGCCGCTCTGAGTACCATTGGTGCCGTCACCGGCAACCGTGCCCGCCGTGTGCGTACCATGGCCATGCTGGTCCATGGGGTCGTCGTTGTTGTACTCGAAGTTCCAGCCGTGATGTGGGTAGTTCGCGTCGGTCCACAGGTGGTCGGCCAGATCTGGGTGGGTGTAGTCACAACCGGTGTCGATGTGGCCACAGACAATCCCCGCCCCGGTGTATCCCTGGGTCCAGACCGCGGGAGCGTTGATCTTGGACACGCCCCAAGCGAGCTCTTCGGTCCCTTCATCTTGCTGCTCGGGCAACGGCAGGCCCGGGCTGTACACACGGTCATAGTGGACGTAGCTCACCTCGGTCCGTTCCGAGAGCTGCTGGATTACGGCCGGAGTCGCCTCACAGTACACCGCGTTCACCACCCAGAGCGACTGAACATTCTGGGCGTCGGTGGTCGCCAGGTACTCGAGCACCCCGGCCTGCTGGTCGGCCGAGTACTCCTGCAGTACGCGGGCAGCCTCGGCCCGGCGTTGAGGTTTCGGCATGCCGTCCACCAGATTGTCGAGCAGTTCGGCGTCGAACTGCTCCTTCAGGACTGCGTGCACCGGCAGTTTCTGCCCTGCCTTCGCCGCGGCCATGTGCTGCTGCAGATCCGGGCTGATGAGCCCGAAGCTTGTCCCCGCCAGCACCAGTACCAATACAGCGACCAAACTCCTCAAGAATGCCTCCCGTAGTTACATCGCCTGTCTGACCAGTCAAGGACCGCGGCCCGCCGTCAGCCGAAAGGCGCACGATCCTCGTTCAGATTGTAGCCGCCGGGCAAGGCAAGTCAACACGGCTGGAATCCCCGTGGTCCGGCGCTTTGCCGGCAAGACACCGCGGCACCAGACATGCGCCGAGCTCTCGTCCGGACCCGTTTTGTGTCTTCGTGGCCCTGTGGCGGACTCCGATCCCGGTTCTAGGCGAATTGATTGACAATCCCGACCTTTTCGCTATGGTATGGGTTCAGAATAAGGAGAAAACCTTGCTTAAAATTCGACTAAGGCGCATGGGACTTCGGAACCGGCCTGACTACCGGGTTGTCGTCATCGACTCGCGCAAGGCGCGCGACGGCGAATACCTGGAGTCGGTCGGCCACTATGACCCGCGTACGAAACTCCTGGAACTGAAAACCGATCGCATCGGGCACTGGGTTTCGAAAGGCGCCCAAACGTCCGACACGGTCGGCAGGCTCCTGAGCCGCTACGCCCGGCAGCACGCGTCGACCGCCGAGCCCGCCAACGGCGAAGGTGCGACCGCTGCAACCATACCCGGCGAACCCGTTTCCACCCCGGAGAGCGCGACACCGACGGACACACCGAAGGAGTAGGCCATGAAAGAGATGATCGAGCACATCGTGAAGGCGCTCGTCGACCACCCCGACCAGGTCAAGGTCACCGAACTCGCCGGCGAGCGTACGCTCACCTACGAAGTCAAGGTCATGCCCGGCGACCAGGGCAAGGTCATCGGCCGGCAGGGCAATACCATCGACGCGGTCCGGGCGATTGTCAGAGCGGCTGCCCGTAAACTGGACAAGCACGCCACGGTCGACGTAATCCCCTAAACCGACCGCGGACACGACCGCCATCCCGACCGATGCAGGCAGCCGTCATCACGCTGTTCCCGGAGTACTTCCGCGGTCCTTTCGACTGCGGACCGACCCGCGTCGCCCGGGCTGACGGCAAGCTCGAACTCAGTTTCACCAACCCCCGAGATTTCACGACCGACGCCCACCGCACCGTGGACGACTACCCGTTCGGCGGCGGCGCCGGGATGGTGTTGAAACCGGAACCCCTTTGCCTGGCAATCGACAGCGTCCGCCGGCCCGGCAGCCTGGTCGTACTCCTCTCTCCGCAAGGAGAAGGTTTCTCCCAACCGATGGCTGAGTTGTTCAGCCGCATCGACCATCTGGTACTTGTCTGCGGACGGTACAAAGGTGTGGACGAGCGCGTCCGCACGCTGGTAGACCGTGAGGTGTCAGTCGGCGACTACGTGCTGGCCGGCGGCGAGGCCGCGGCCGTGGTAATAATCGAGGCCATCGCCCGGCTCCTGCCCGGGGCAGTCGGCCACGAGGACTCGGTCGCGACCGATTCGTTCTCAGCCGGTATCCTCGACTCCCCTTACTACACCCGGCCGCGCGAGTTTCGCGGCCGAGAAGTCCCGGAGGTTCTGGTGTCCGGCGACCACGCCTCGGTCGCCCGCTGGCGCCGGGAACAGGCTTTGAAGACGACCGCTCAGCGCCGGCCCGAACTCCTGCGCAAGGAAGTCCTAACCGAATCCGAGCGCGAGTTCCTCTGCCGCGAACTGGAAAAGGAGACTATCAATGGCTAAGAAAGAAGCCGCCAAGGAAACGAAGGCCGCCGCGCCTGTCCGGCACGAGCCGGCCGAGATTCCGCCGCTGCGTCCCGGCGACAGCGTCGCAGTCCACGTGCGGATTGTCGAGGGTGACAAAGAACGCCTGCAGCTTTTCGAGGGAACGGTCATCCAGATTCGCGGAGCGGGCGCGAACCGCAGTTTCACGGTCCGCAAGGTAAGCCGCGGCTACGGTATCGAACGCATCTTCCCCTACGCCACCCCGGCTATCGCCAAAGTCGAGGTGAAACGGCACGGCAAGGCCAGGCGGGCGAAGCTCTACTACCTGCGCAAGCGGACCGGCCGCGAGGCGATACTCCAAGAGCAGCGGGGTGAAGTACAACCTAGACCAGGAACTGTGGCTGAGTAGCTCCCTCTTCTGCGGCGTGGACGAGGTGGGAAGGGGGGCGTTGGCCGGACCGGTGGTCGCGGCCGCAGTAATCCTCCCACGCCACGCCACAATCGCAGGCGTTGACGACTCCAAGAAACTGACTCCGCTCCGGCGCGAGCGGCTCGAGCCCGAGATAAAGCTCCGCAGCGTGGCCTGGGCGGTCGGCGCGGCGAGCCACCGCTTCATCGAAGAACAGAACATCGCCCGAGCCTCTTTCCGCGCCATGCGCCTCGCTGTTCGCCGGCTGCGGGTTCAGCCCGAACTCATCCTGGCCGACGGCTGGGCCATACCGGATGTCGGCCTCCCCTGCCACGGCATCATCCACGGCGACAGATCCAGTCTCTCCATCGCCTGCGCCTCAATCATCGCCAAGGTCTGGCGCGACCGCCTGATGATACGCTTGTCCCGGAACTACCCGGGCTACGGTCTGGACCGGCACAAAGGGTACGGCACCGCAGCCCACCTGCGGGCGCTCCGTGAACTCGGCGTCTCCCCCATCCACCGCCGGACATTCAAACCGGTTGCCGCCCTCGTCGCCAGCGAGCAGTGAAAGCCAAACCGCTGGGCCGGAAGGGAGAAGATCTTGCTGCCTCGTACCTGCGGGACATCGGCTGGGAGATCCTCGAACGCAACTACACGACCTGGCTCGGCGAGATCGACCTCATCTGCCGGGACCGCGGCACGCTCGTTTTTGTCGAGGTGAAGACCCGCACCGCTACCGACTTCGCCCGGCCCGACCAGTCGGTCACGCAGCGCAAGCAGGCCAAGCTGCGCCGGCTGGTGGAAGACTACCTGGTGCAGCACCGGCAGGAGTCGGCCGACGTCCGGTTCGACGTCCTCGGCGTCACGCTCGGCTCCGGCCATCCGGAATTCGACCATATCGTCGGAGCTCTCTAGTGTTGTCGCGGGTGCTTTCGGCCGCGGTGTTCGGAGTGGACGGCTACATCGTGACCGTCGAGACCGACGTCACCCATGGACTGTCCCAATTCAACATCGTGGGTCTGCCCGACGCCGCGGTTAAGGAGTCTCAGCACCGGGTTCAGGCGGCAATCAAGAACTCCGGCTTCGCTTTCCCCAACCGCAAGATCACGGTCAACCTCGCCCCGGCCGACGTCAAGAAGGAGGGTGCGGCTTTCGACCTGCCGATGGCGGTCGGCATCCTCGGCGCCGGCGGGACCATCCAGCCAGAAGCTCTCCGTAACTTTGCTCTCCTCGGCGAACTCTCGCTCGACGGCTCGGTCCGCCCCATCAAGGGCGCGGTGTCGATGGCGGTGGCCGCGAAGCTCGCGGGTTTGCGCGGACTGATCGTCCCGCCCCAGAACGCGACCGAGGCCGCGATGGTACAGGGGCTGCCGGTATACGCGGTCGGCTCGCTGGTCGAGGCGGTGAACTTCATAAACGGCGCAACCGCAATCGAACCGACGCACACCGATATCGCCACGCTCTTCGCCCAGGCTGCGATTCCGCCGGTCGACCTGGCTGAGGTCCACGGACATGAGCACGCCAAGCGGGCTCTGGAGATTGCCGCGGCCGGCGGACACAACGCGCTGATGATCGGCCCGCCCGGCTCGGGCAAGACCATGCTCGCGCGCCGGCTTGCGACCATCCTGCCGCCCATGTCCCTGGACGAGGCGCTGGAAGCGACGCGGATTCACAGCGTAGTCGGCGCGCTCTCCCCGGACCGGCCTTTGGTCGCGACCCGGCCATTCCGCTCCCCGCACCACAACGTCTCGGAATCCGGCGCCATCGGCGGTGGTACCGTGCCCCGGCCCGGAGAGGCGTCACTCGCCCACAACGGCGTGCTCTTCCTCGACGAGCTACCGGAGTTCCGACGTGACGTACTCGAAGCCCTGCGGCAACCGCTCGAAGACGGCGACGTCACCATCGGCCGGGCCCGCTCGACCTTCACCTTCCCGGCGCGGTTCATGCTGGTCTGTGCCATGAACCCCTGCCCGTGCGGATTCGCCGGCGACCCCCGCCACACCTGCTCGTGCTCGCCGCAGAAGATTCGCCACTACCGCAGCAAGATCTCCGGTCCCCTGCTCGACCGGATTGACATCCACATTGAGGTGCCTGCCCTGAAGTACGACGACATCTCTACCAAGCGGGCGGGCGAGAGTTCGAGTCTGGTCGCCGAACGGGTCGCCCGGGCGCGCCGGACCCAGCTCGCCCGGTTTGCCGCAACGAGCCCGCGCCACCCGGTCTACTCGAACGCCCAGATGGGACCGCAACTCATCCGCCGCTTCTGCCCGGTGTCGGCCCAGAGCGACGAGATCCTCCGTGCCGCAATCGATCGGCTCGGCCTTTCCGCCCGCGCCTATCACCGCGTGCTCAAAGTGGCAAGGACCATTGCCGACCTGGAAGGCAAAGACAGCATCCAGCCGCCTCACATCACCGAGGCGGTGCAATACCGCACCCTCGACCGGACGGCATGGTGAGGGCAGGAATGATGAAGTCCGAGGTCCGAACGACGACTGAATGACGAAACCCGGAATCCCGCTTGGTCATTTCCTTGATTCGACCGTCATTCGCGCTTCGCACTTCGAGCTTTGACCTCTCGATGACTTTATCATAGAATTGGCACTCGTGATTCTAGATTCGGAAGAGATTCGTCATTGGTGCTTCGGGTTTCGAGTTTTCACCAGCATAGTCTGTGGAATCCGGAAGTGAGAGGAGAACGCATGGACCTGGCAAAGAAGATTCACGATAGGACCGCAAAGGTCGGAGTCATCGGCATCGGCTACGTGGGTCTGCCGCTCAGCATCGAAATCGCCCGCGCCGGCTTCACCACCGTCGGCATCGACGTGGACCAGTCCAAGGTCGCAGCGGTCAGGAAAGGCAAGAGCTTCATCGGCGACGTCAAAGACGCGGACATCGTCGAGGTCAGCAAGAAGTTCACGGCCACGACTGACTTCCGTGTCCTCGCTTCCTGTGACATTGTGAACATCTGCGTGCCGACGCCGTTCACCGCCAGCAAGGACCCGGACGTGACCTACATTGAAGATGCCGGCCGCCAAGTGGCGAAGTACTTCAAACCGGGGCAACTCGTGGTGCTGCGCTCCACCACCTATCCCGAGACAACCGAAAAGGTACTGCAGCCGATTCTCGACGCCCCCGGCAGGAAAGTCGGGCGCGACTACTACCTCTCATTCGTGCCCGAACGCATCGACCCGGGCAATCACAGGTTCAACACCAAGACCACACCGGTCGTTGTCGGCGGAGTGACGAAGACCTGTACCGACCTGAGCGTCGACTTCTACTCCCGGTTTGTCGAACGCGTCGTCCGTGTATCCTCTCCCCGTGCGGCCGAGATGTCCAAGCTGCTCGAAAACATCTTCCGCAGCGTCAACATTGCCCTGGTGAACGAGATGGCAATGATGTGCGACCGGATGGGCAACATCGACATCTGGGAAGTCATCAACGCCGCCTCCTCCAAACCCTTCGGTTACATGCCGTTCTACCCCGGGCCCGGCATCGGCGGTCACTGCATTCTGATTGACCCCTACTATCTCGCCTGGAAAGCCCGCGAGTACGACTTCCACTCCAATTTCATCGAACTCGCGGCCGAGACGAACGAATCGATGCCCTTCTACGTCGCCGACCGAGTCACCGAGGTGCTCGGCATCAACGGTGTCGCCGTTTCCAAAGCGAAGCTGCTGATTCTCGGAGCCGCGTTCAAGGGCAACGTCGAGGATACCCGCCACTCCCCGGCGATGAAAGTGATGGAACTGGTCCAGCACAAAGTGAAGAGCATTGCCTACCACGACCCTTGGGTGTCGGAGATTCACATCAACGGCGGCCGGTCCAAGTCCGTGCCGATGACCGAGAAGGCACTGAAGTCGGCCGACTGCGTAGTGATACTTACCGACCACAAGTGTTTTGACTACAACTTCATCTTCAAGCACAGCCGGCTGATCCTCGACGCCCGCAACGCCATCAAACGCCGCGGCTCGAAGAAGCTCTACACCCTCGGTAACCACCCGGTCAAGAAGTAGCCGAGACCGAGAACCGACGGCTGGTGCGCGGGACAGGGGAATTCATCCCGCATCGCAGACCGAGCTCGCGCCTCACGCCACGCCGCCACCTTGACATCCAAGACGCCGATTGGTACGCTTCGCCCGGAATGGCACTCGGAACCCTGTCCAACCTTGTCGGACGCGAACTTGGTGACGTGTCAGCGGAGTCCCGCGCGAACAGCATACAAGGAAGACAGACGCCCTGCCGACAGGTCTGCCGCTGCCGAGGTCGCGCAGGGATAGTGTGGACGCTGCTGCTGCCCTGCCTCTTGTCGGCAGGCCAGGTGGTCCTCGACTTCTCTCCGGCCGAACAGCAACTGGCGCTGGCGGTCGATACTGGCCGGGTCGCGGAACCACTGGGTATTGATCGGCCGTCCCCGCTGAGATACCTGGTTGCACTCCCGCCCCTGTCCCGGGCAACGAATGTGGTCCTTGCGTTTGAGGGACAGCCCAGCCAGGCCGCCCGGCCACTCTCTATCCGGGCGATCGGTGATTCCACTCCTCCTGTATGTGCGTTTCTGTACCGTGAAAGAGATAGCGCCGGGTGGGCGCTCGTCGAATGCTGGGACGGAACGCCGAAGTCAATTTCGGGCCCCGGCCAGCCGGCAGGCCTGCAGGTTGGCTACGAACCGCTGCCTCGTTCCGGACGCGACCTGCGAAGGAACCGGCTGGGCAACCGTACAGATCCTGAAAGCCCTGCCTTCGCCATCTCCAATCCGGGTGATGCAATAGCGTGGTACAGAACCCCGGACACAAGCTTGTCCCCCCTGTTCGGCGGCGACCCGATACCGCGCGACTTCGACTTCGCCGAACTCGCAGAACTGCCGCTGGGCAGCCAGGTCATCGTCCTGGCCCATTTCGGCGGCTGGGGAAATGTCCCCATCGAGCAGGCGCACGACATCCTGCCGGTTATCGACGGAGTCAGGATGCACCTCAGCGGTGCCGGGATGAAGTCAATACTCGTGCCCTTCTATCGATCGCGAGGTGGGGCCGTCGGCAAACTGCTGACCATCAGCGAGATGTTCGAACTGCATCATAGTGACGCGACCCGGTTGTCCAGAGACCTGGATCTCTTCCTGCTCCGCCATCCGGGGCAACGGGTGATTATGATCGGGCTGTCGAACGGTGCCGCGTTCGCGGACGAGGTAATGGACCGACTGTCAGCGACCGCGCAGGGCCGGGTTTGCGCCATCGAGGTCGGGCCGCCGTTCCTCGGTCCTGCCGATGCCGGCGCGTCCGTTCTTCGCCTCGGCAATCGCGGTCAGGACCCAGTCGTGACCGGAGAGTGGTGGATTCTGATACGAACTTGGGTTGAAGGCCTGTTCCGACGCGCCTCGGCGCGTCCGCCGGCCCCGGAAGACGTGAGGGCCGAAGCCGGTTTCGTTCGGGAGCACGAGTACTCCTGGCCCAGTGTGCGCGAGGAAGTTGTCGGCTTCCTGGAAGCGTGGCTCAGACGTTAACCGCGCGAGTCACGCACCGGGCCAGGGTCTCCGAGCCCACTGCTGCACGAACTCGACCACGGCCGGTAGTGCGCTTCTGACCGGCGCGGAGAGGTCTGCGCCGAAATCAATCCGCTCCGGCTGTACGCCGAGCAACTCGATTGCTGCTCTCGTCTCGAGCGAGAGCATCTCGATGGTCAGGGTCAGGGGCAGCGTGTGTGTAGACATGAGACCATAGGAGAGCTGCTCGATTTCCGGGCGGGTGAACAGGCGGAACTCACCGGGCTCCGCACCAAAGTCGCAGCAGTCCACCACCAGAATTCGACTCGGTTTCCGGTCGGCAATCGGCTGCAGGTAGTTCTCGGGTGTATTGCCGCAGTCGAGCAGAAAGACGCCAACCGGCAGAGGGCGGTCTCCGTCCAGGAGGGATCGAGAGTTTGAGGAATCGAGGATTCGAGTGTCCGGTACCGGACCCCATGAATCCTCGGATCCTGGAATCCTATCCTTCCTGAGTTCGTCACAAACAAGACAGCCGACCGCGTCGTCGCCGCGCAGCCGATTTCCGACCCCGAGTATGACTAGCTGCGAAGCTTCTTCCGCCACTGTTTCGCTTCGCGCACGTAGCTGGAAAGCCACGGCACTTCACCGGTGTGCGGCTCCCAGGCGATGACCTGGTCGAATCTAACCCGGGCGCTGTCGCTCTGCCCCGCCTCGGCGAACGCCTTGCCGCAGACAATCCAGTTCTCGGACAGAGCGTAGCGGCTGCCTGGACAGGCACGCAGCACTTCCTGCTCGACCACCCGCCCGGTCGCCACCGCGTCGGAGAACTTCCGGGCCTTGTATTGCGCGTCGCGCATCATGCGGAGCGCAGTTCGGTTGTAGGGGTATTGGAGAAGCAGGTCCTGACAGGCACGCACCGCGCCGGAGTAGTCTCCATCCTCTTTCAACATGTAGCCGTAAAGGAACCGGGCCGCGGGCTGCAGCAGGCACTCACGGTCGGCGACAGCCTTGACCAGCTGGTACGCTTTCTGTCGCGACCCCAGCAGCCCCATTCCGAACACGTAGCGATCGGCATTCGCCTTGAAGTACTCGATCACGCCGATGCCGAACCGGGCATCAGCCAAAGAAGAGTCGTCGGCCAGGGCCGCCCGCAACTGCGGGGTAACCGCGAAGAGAGTCTTGAGAGCCGGCAGCGTGCGCTGCTGCCAGGCGAGCAGGTTCGCCCGATTGAGCTGCGTGACGCCGATATAGAAGTGCGCCTGGGCATCACGGGAATTGCAGCCAAGGCGTTTCTGGGCCTTGGCCACCGCTTTGTCGCTCAGGGCGTAGAACGAGTCGATGAGCCGCTTGTTGCCCGAGTCGTAGATGAGAAGCTGGGTTATGCTCGCCAACCAGTAGTAGGGAGCGGGATCGGTGGTATCGGACCTGCTCATGGCGCGGACCACGGCCAGGGCCGAATCGTAGTTCTGCTGGTAGCAGAAGTCGCGGGCCCGGATGAGGTCACCGGCCGGCGCGGCCTGCACCAGCGCGAGGAACAGCCCGAGCAACAAGCTACACTTCAGCCACGACATCGATCTCAACCGAGACACCCTTGGGCAGGGCCGCGACCTGGATAGTGGACCGAGCGGGGAATGGCTCGCGAAAATGCCGGGCGTACACCTCGTTGACCTTGCCGAACTGGTTCATATCGGTCAGAAACACGGTGGTCTTCACCGCGCGCTCAAGGCTGGTCCCCGCCGCGGCCAGGACCGCGGCCAGGTTCGCGAAAACGAGCTCGGTCTCTTTGGCGATGTCGCCGGACACCAGGTCGCCGCTGGCCGGGTCAATCGGGATCTGCCCGGAGGTCAAAACCAGGTTCCCGAACCTGACTGCCTGGCTGTATGGCCCGATCGGCTTCGGGGCTTTGTCGGTAAGAATCGCCGTCCTTTTGTCCAACTGGCCTCCTCAATTCGTCATTCGTGATTCGGTCTTCGGACTTTTCCTATGATGCCAGATTGCCCAGGGCTATCGAGTAGAGCTTGGTCTCGGAGGAATCGGCCCGCGACAGCATCACAATCGGCTTCTTTGCACCCACGATGATGCCCGCGCCCTTTGCCCCGCCCAGGTACTGCAACCCCTTGGCCAGAATGTTGCCCGTGGCGAGCGACGGCACAACCAGGATGTCTACGTTCCCCGACACTTCGCTGGCGACGCGCTTGATCTTCGCCGCTTCGGGTGAGAACGCGATATCGAGCGCGAGCGGCCCTTCGACCACCGCCTCGCCGAATTCTCCCTGGTCGCCCATTTTCGTCACTATCGCCCAGTCGAGAGTCTCGGCTATGCCCAGCGTTATCTTCTCCACCGCCGAAAGGAGCGCGACCCGGGGCCGGGCTATTCCCAGCAGCCGCGTTAACTCCACGGCGTTGCGCACGATGTCTATCTTGCGTCGCAGGTCCAACTCGGCATTGATGCCGCCGTCAGTTACGAACAGCACCTTCTTGTAGGTAGCCAGACAGAGCAGGGCGACGTGGCTGAGAATCCGGTCGCCGCGCAACCCGAGTCCCTCATCGAGCACGCCCCGCATGAAAGTCGCGGTATCGATCTGGCCCTTCATCAGGAAACCGCCGTTGCCGGCCACGTCGGAGATGGCCTGCCGGATCGACTCGGCCTGCGAGGCGGTGTTGTGGATCTCGAAATCCCCGGGCGAGAACTTCTGGCTCTCGCAGATGGTGGCGATGCGCTGTTCGTCGCCGTAGAGGATGCCCTGGGCAATGCCGGTTTGCCTGGCGGCATGGAGGGCCTCGATGCTCGCGCAGTCCTCGGCGCAAGCCACCACGCAGCGCCGCGAACCCCTGGCCTTGGCCCGGGCCACCAGGTCATTGAAATCCGCAATCGGTCCGAAATCAGCAGCCATAGTAGAGGCTGAATTCCCAGGGATGGGGCCGGCGAGCCACCGCTTCCACCTCGTCCATCTTGATCTCGACCCACTTGTCAATCGTCTCCTTGGAGAAGATACCGTCCTGGGTCAAGTACCCGTTGTCCCTCTTCAGCTCATCGAGCGCACGCATCAACGAGAAGGGCACCGCCTTCTTGCCCAGGGTCCTGTCTAGAGAATCGAGCCGGCCTTTGAGCGGCGCGCCCGGATCGGTCTTGGACCTGATACCGTCCAGGCCTGCGGCCAGAACCGCAGCCATCGAAAGGTAGGGGTTGGCGGTGGCATCCGGTATCCGGTACTCGATCGCCATCTCAGACGCTGACGACACGTAGCCGGGAATCCGGATGGCAGCGGTCCGGTTGGCAAAAGAGAAAAAGACTATGACCGGGGCCTCGTACCCCGGCACCAGTCGCCGGTAGGAATTGGTGCTCGGGTTGGTCAACGCGCAGAGGCTCGGCGCGTGATTCAGGATGCCGCCGATGTAGTACAGCGCGAGCTGGGAGAGCTTGCCGGCCGCCCTGTCGTCGCCGAACAGCGAAACGCCGTCGCCCTGCTCCCCGCTGCTGCCCTTCCGCAGGTACATGTGGACGTGCATACCCGACCCGGCTTCGCCGAATATCGGCTTCGGCATGAACGTCGCGCTCTTCTCGTGTTTGAACGCCAGGTTCCGCACCAGGTACTTGCCGAGCATGATGCCATCGGCGGCATGCAGCGCCGGTAGATACTCGGGCTCGACCTCGACCTGCGAATACCTGCCTCCCTCGTGATGGTGATACTTCACGGGTACACCGCAGCCGGCCATCATCAGCGAAAGCTCGGAGCGGAAATCGGAACTGCGGTCAAAGGGCGGCGCCACGTGGTACGCCGGCCCCTTGAACAGCGAGAAACCCGAAGGGTCGTCGTGCTTCAGTTCGTCGGTCTCGATCCGGTAGACCGCAGATGACCGGTCAGTCCAGAACTCAGCCTTGTTGAAAAGGTAGAACTCGAACTCCGGCCTGAGCATCAGGTCGTCGGCGCCGGTCTCCTTCTTCAGTGCGGCAACCGCCCGCGCGAGTATTGCCCGCGGGTCCCGCTCGCTGCGAGTAGCGCCGTCGCTCTCGTACATCTCCGAGAAGCAGGAGACCGTCGGTTCCTGTGCGAACGGATCGACAAACGCCGACTCCAGGTCCGGCTTCAGAACCATGTCACCCGCATCCACCGTGCGAAAGCCCGCCACCGACGAACCATCGAACCCGACTCCCTGCCTCGTCGCCTGCTCGAAGCGCTCGATCGGCAGCGTCACATGCCGCAGCCGGCCCGGCAGGTCCGAGTATTTCAGGTCTATGAACTTAACGTCCTTCTCAAGGAGAGCTTTCTCGAAGCGTTTCACGCCTGTAAGCTTGCCACAATCGGCCGCAAAGTCAACCCGACCGGCGCTGCCAAAGCTTCGGGGCGGGCACTGAGGCCCGCCCCGAGTCGTACTATGGGAGCTGCGGCTACTTGGCGCCGGAGGCGGTCATGATCTCAACCGCTCCTCAACTTCCTCCACCTACGCGCCGTCCTCAAGCGTGGTCAGGACGCCCGGGCGGCAAGTGATCTCCTCATACTCCCCGGCTATGCTCGCCTCGATTCTGAGCGTATGACTTCGGTTGCCCGAACCAGGAACCAGCAGCCTGGAACTGTGAACTGGCTAGAGCGGCTCGATGATTACCAGTGGCTGGCCGTATTCGACCGACTCGCCGTCTTCAACCAGGATATCGACTATACTGCACTTCTTCTCCGCCTGTATCTCGTTCATCAGCTTCATCGCCTCAACGATGCAGAGTGTCTGCCCCGGGTCGACTGCATCACCCTTCTTGATGAACGGCGGGGACTCAGGTCTGGACCTGAGGTAGAAAGTGCCCACCATCGGCGACGTCACTTCCTCGGTGTTGGCTGCGGGCTGTGCTGCCGGAGCCGGTTGCGGGGCCGGCACAGGGGCCGCAGGGACGACTGGCTCTGGGACCGGCTGAGCGGCAACGTGGACTGGTTCGGCAGCGGGCTGCGGAGCCGGCACATCGTGCTTCGCTGGTACAGGTGCAGCCTCTCCTGAGCCCCGCCTGATCCTCACCTTCTCATCCTCGTGCTCCCACTCGAAATCGGTCACCGAGTGAGTAGCGACTATCTCGATCAGACCGCGCAGACGACGCACCTGCGGGTCTTCCGGCGCTGCCGCCGGCTTCGCCTGTGCCTGCGCTTGCGCCTGTGCCTGAGCTTGGGCTTGAGCTTTCTTTTCGGGCTCCGGGGCGGTCGGGTTCTTCCGCCACTGGAAGAACTTGAGCGAGACCTCCGGGAAGATGGCGTAGGAGATGAAGTCGGACTCGGCCTGCACCAGGTCCTTGCTCAGCTCCTTGCGCGCCCTGGGCATGCCCGGTTCAAGCGTATCCGCGGGTCTCCCTTTCACAGGCTTCTCGTCGCCGAGTATCTTGAGGGCCACCGCCTCCCGGATCGGGGCAGGCGCCCTTCCATACAGCCCCTTCACGTAGTCCTTGGTCTCACGCGTTACTCGCTTGTACCTCTCCCCTGCGAGCACGTTGTGCACCGCCTGCACACCGACAATCTGGCTGGTCGGGGTCACGAGCGGCGGGAACCCCAGGTCTTCGCGCACACGCGGCACCTCCTCCAGCACTTCGCGCAGCCGGTCCTCGGCCTTCTGCTCCTTGAGCTGGGACAACAGGTTCGAAGCCATTCCGCCCGGAATCTGGTGGATGATGACCATTGAATCCACGACCTTGGGAAGAGCGACGCACTGGCCCGCTGCCAGCTTGCCGAAGTGCCCTTCGACAGCCTCCATCTCAGCCATGTTGAGTCCCGGGTCGCGCGGCGAGCCGGCAAAGGTGGCGACCATGCTCTCGGCTGCCGGCTGCGAGGTCATGAATGCCAGGGGCGCGGCCGCGGTGTCTATCACGTCGACCCCGGCCTCGGCTGCCTTGAGATACGCCGCCACGGCCATACCGCTCGACGCATGACAGTGGAGTTGCACGGGCAGGCCGATAGTCTCCTTGAGCGCCTTGACCAGGTCATAGGCCACTGCCGGCGAGATAATCCCTGCCATGTCCTTGATGCAGATGGAGTCGATACCCATCTCCTGCTGTTCGTGCGCTCGGGCGAGGTAGTACTCAATCGTGTGCACGGGTGAAATGGCGTAGCAGAGGGTCCCTTGCGCGTGCTTCCCGGCCTTCTTCACGTAGTCGATGGCCCGCTCAAGATTGCGCGCGTCATTCAGGGCGTCGAACACGCGATAGACGTCGAGACCCCGCCCCGCCGACTCGACCACGAATTCCTTGAGCACGTCGTCCGGGTAGTTCTTGTACCCGACCACGTTCTGTCCGCGCAGCAGCATCTGCAGCCGGGTGTTTTTCACCCGCTTCCGGATCTCGCTCAGCCGCTCCCACGGATCCTCGTTGAGAAACCGCAGACAGACGTCAAACGTGGCCCCGCCCCACATCTCCAGCGACCAGTACCCGACCTTGTCCAGATGGTCGAGCACGGGCAGCATGTCGGCTGTCTTCATCCGGGTGGCCCACAACGACTGGTGCGCGTCGCGGAGCGTGGTATCTGTAAACTGAATCGGAGGCAACGAAGAAGAACCCGGCCCGTCGGCCGGTACCGGTTTATTGTCTTTCGCCATAAACTCTCACAATCTCCTGACAGATGATTTCCATGGCCATGGCCCTGGAGCCTTTGACGAGGATTGTATCCCCGGGCCTAACGAAGTCAAACACCGCCCCCCGCGCCTGCTCAGCCCTGTCAAACCGCGCTACCTGCTTCAGTCCTGCGGTAGACGCCCCTCTGGCCGTATGCTCGCCCATAGGCCCGACCGCTACCAGTCTACTTACAAATGTCCCCACCTCGCGGCCGAGGTCCTCATGCCGAACCGCCGACGACTCCCCCAGTTCGTGCATATCTCCTAGAAACGCGACACGCCGTTCGACTGGACCGCACTTCTCCAGAATCTTCAGCGCCGCACCGACTGACTGCGGATTTGCATTGTAGCAATCCTCGATGAGCGTGATGTCGCCTAGCTTTTGCACCCGCAGCCGCATCGGCAGGGGTTCGAGCCGGGCTATCGCGTCCGGCATGTCGCCGGGCCACATGCCCATGGCATAGGCGCCGGCGCAGGCAGCCAGGCAGTTGGCAACATTGTGTCTCCCCGGCATGGGCAGTGTGATCTCGTGCTGACCCATCAATCGAAACCGGCTTCCGGCAAGCCCGGCGTCCACAATGTCGGTGGCGAAGACCTCTGACTTCTCTTCCAGCCCGAATGTAACCCGACGAGGCGGAGCATAGGTCGAGCCTATAGCCATCACCATCGGGTCGTCGGCATTGAGGGCGGCTGCCCCCTTTTCGGGCAGAGCTTGAAGCAGTTCGGCTTTCTCCTGCGCCACACCGTGTCGGTCCTTCATGAACTCGAGGTGCGTGTCCCCGATGTTGGTAACCACCCCGACCTCGGGACGGCAGATGCGGGCCAGCCGCGCGGTCCCGCCCAGTTCGTTCATCTCTAGCTCGAAGACTGCCGCCTCGGTCTCCCTGGTCATCCGCAGCACTGTCAGCGGCACGCCGATGTCGTTGTTGAAACTTCCCTGAGGCTTGAGCGTCTTGAACTTGACGGCGAGGATGGCGGCGAGGATCTCCTTCGTCGTCGACTTGCCATTGCTGCCCGTAACCGCGACGACTCGGGCAGACATCCGCTCGCGGTGACGGAAAGCGATTCGACCCAGGGCAGCGGTGGTATTCTCGACGACGATACCGACGCTTCCCTTCGGCACGGCCGTATCCGAGTCAACGACAACCCCGACCGCGCCCTTCGCGACGGCCTGCTCGCAGAACTGGTGACCGTCGAGCCGCTTGCCCCGGATAGCAACGTACAGGTCTCCGGACGTGAGGGTGCGAGTGTCAATCGATACGCCGGTGACCTTCAGATCCCGGCCGTTCACCAGCCGACCTCCGGTTGCTGTCACGAGCTCATTCAACCTTATGGGTTCCATTCCGGCTCCGTTACTCTGTCCCTCGATCCCTCTATCCCTCTCATACCACCAGCATCGCGTCGCCAAACGAATAGAACCTGTACCTCTGCTCGACTGCGTGCCGATACGCCGCCAGAACCGCGTCGCGGCCAGCCAAGGCAGAAACCAGCATCAACAACGTAGACTTGGGTAGATGGAAGTTAGTAAGCAGTGCTCCGACCACCTTCCACTCGTAGCCTGGATAGATGTAGAGGTCGATCTGCCCCTTCCCCGGCTTCACCCGCCACCCGCCATTCACCGCTTTCCTCCTCACCGTCGCTTCGCTCTCCCTCTCCTCCAAGAGGAGAGGGACGGGGTGAGGAGTATTCGACATTCGAGTTTCGTCATTCGGACTTTCCTCGAAGGCCTGCCCTTCGAGGACTCGGACAGTCGTCGTCCCCACGCAGACAATCCTGCGTCCTTCAGAGAGCGCGCGATTTACCTGTCCGGCCGCTGCCTCAGAAAGCTCGAACTCCTCCGGGTGCATCGCGTGCTCCTCGATGTTCTCTGCCTTCACCGGGCGGAATGTCCCGAGCCCGGCGTGCAGCGTGACAAACGCCGTCTCTACACCGGCATGACCCAGCGCGCGGAGCAACTCCGGCGTGAAATGCAGCCCGGCCGTCGGCGCGGCAATCGCCCCGTCTACCTGCGCAAACACCGTCTGGTACCGCGCATAGTCACCGCACTTCTCTTCTATATAGGGCGGCAAGGCCACTTCGCCGCGAGACTGCTGCAGAGTAGAAACATCCGGCGGGTCGAACCTCACCAGACGTATGCCCTCCGGCTTCCGCTCCACGATGGTCGCGTTGTGGGAGCCGAACTGCAGGATTGCGCCCGGCCTCGCCTTGCGGGAAGGGCGGGAGAGAGCTTCCCAGACACCGGGCTCGACCTGTCGCAGCAGCAGCAGTTCCACCGTACCGCCGGTCGGCAGTTTGCCGAACACCCGCGCCGGTATGACCCGGGTGTTGTTCAGAACCAGCAGGTCGCCTTCCCTTAGCCACTGCCCGATGTCGCTGAACATGGCATCGCTCACCTTGCCTGTGCTGCGCTCGAGCACGAGCATCCGCGACGCATCACGCCGCGCCAGCGGCTGCTGGGCGATCAACTCCTTCGGCAGGTCGTAGTCGAAATCAGCTACGAGCATGCGGAGAGAAACCTCACCACAAAGACACCAAGGCACCAAGGGGATTGGAGGGAACCGAATCCCGAAGTAGCCAGCCACGAAAACACGAAGCCGGATGAAACGGATCGCGGCATTCCGGAACCCATCCGTTTCGTGCCTTTCGTGCCTTCGTGGCGCCCACGCCGGTTCCAGACTTCGTGTCTTTGTGTCTTGGTGGTCAGCATCCGATCATCCGAGTTCGCTGCCGGTGATCAACCGATATGCTTCGCGGTAGCGGTCTGACGTACCCTTGACGACTTCTGCCGGCAGGTTCGGCGCGGGCGGGGTCTTGTCCCACTTGATAGAAAGCAGATAGTCGCGCACGAACTGCTTGTCGAAGCTCGGCGGCGACATTCCGACCTTGTACTCCGCGACCGACCAGAACCGCGACGAGTCGGGCGTGAGCGCCTCGTCAATCCACATCAGCTTGCCGTCAAACAGCCCGAATTCGAACTTCGTATCGGCGATGATGATGCCCCGGCCCAGAGCATACTCCGCTGCCCGCCGGTAGATATTGAGGGACACTTCCCCTATTTCCCGAGCCACATCCGCACCTACCAGTGCGGCCGCCTGGTCCTGCGTGATGTTCTCGTCGTGGCCGGTCGTCGCCTTGGTGGATGGCGTGAATATCGCTTCGGGCAGCTTCTCTGCCTGCTTCATTCCCGCCGGCAGCCTGATACCGCAAACCGCCCCGGTCTTCTGGTAGTCGTTCCAGCCACTGCCCGCGAGGTACCCGCGCACCACACACTCCACCGGCAGCGGTTTTGCCCGGCGCACCAGCATCGCCCGGCCGTCAAGCTGCTCGCGAAACGGCGCAAGGGCTCCGGGGAAGCGCGCCGCGTCCGTCTCAACCACGTGATTCGGCACCAGTTTCCCGAACCGTTCGAACCAGAACTTCGAAAGCTGGGTCAGCACCTTTCCTTTGTCCGGAATCGGGTCCGGCAGGACCACGTCGAATGCCGACAGCCGATCGGTGGCGACAATCATGAGGTGCTCGCCGACCTCGAATATGTCCCTGACTTTGCCCTGAGCGACCCGTCCAATACCCGGCAACTCGGCCTGTTTCACTACCACTTGTCTCGCACTCCTTTCACCTCGACCTTTTCCTGCCTACCGGCATGATGTACAACGGTTCCCGCCCTGTCCCGATCAGCTTCTTCACCCGGCCATCCTGGAACGCTCCGATCATCACGGTGCCCAGCCCGAGCGCCTCACACTGCAGATGGACGTTCTCACCGATGTGGCCGGCCTCCATGTACACATAGCGGGGCGCACGCTGTCCGTACGCTCGCGCGGTGCGGCTGAAGTCGGCACCCAGGACCAGCACAGCAGGCGCAGCCGTGATTGAGCTTTGGCCAAGCGCCGCTTCCGCCAGCGACGCCCGTTGGTCTCCGCCCTTCACAAGCGAGAGGAAGTGGCCGTCAAACCCGTAGTGATACAGTCCCGGCTTCAGGCCCTTCACCTTGCCTGCAACCAGGTAGAGCTCCATTGGGTACGTAGCCCCGGCCGAAGGCGCGGTGCGGCCGACCAGGCCGCGGTTCAGCCCCTGGGCTGACCACAGCAACTGCCCGACCTGCGCGACTGAAAGCGATTCGTCGGCGAAAGACCGGACCGAGCGCCGGTGCCAGAGCGCCTGCTCGACCGTGATACGGCCAACCGTATCCGGCGGAGGCAGCTTGACCAGGGAATCAGAGCCGACCGGTTGGACCATGACACCGCACAGCAGCAGCAAACCCAGCATACCTGCCTGCGCCTTCTGCCGGTCTAGCTCTTTGCCGCGCCGGCGGAACGTGCGGCTGCCTTTGCCTTGGCCGCGACTTCCTTCGCCATCCGGTCACGGTAGGCCGCAAGTCCCCTGGCGAGGCCCGGGTCACCCAGGGCCAGGATGGCGACGGCCAGCAGGCCCGCATTCTTCGCCCCGGCCTTGCCCACTGCCATACAGGCCACCGGGATTCCTCCCGGCATCTGCACGGTCGAGAGCAGCGCGTCGAGCCCGTTCATCCCCGCGTCCAGCGGCACGCCGATTACAGGCAAAGTCGTGTGCGCGGCAATCACCCCGGCCAGATGAGCGGCCTTGCCTGCCCCGGCCACAATCACCTTGATGCCTCGTCCGGCCGCGCCGCGTGCGAACGTGCGGCAACGGTCCGGAGTCCGGTGCGCCGAGACTATCAGCACCTCGTGCCCGAGACCAAACTCATCCAGGACCTTCGCGGCTTCGGACATCACCGCCAGGTCCGAATCACTGCCCATCGCTATGGCGACAACTGGCTGGTTTTTCATGGTAGGCTATTCTATGAATTCCGGCTCAGCTTGTAAAGAAACGACCGCCTGCCTATACTTGCTCGTGCGAATAGAACTCATCCACGCCCCGGGCAAAGAGACGGTCGAAGTGCCGGACCGAAACCTGGCCGCAATCCTCAAACCCAACGACTGCTGTCCGTTCCATGACACCAGCGCGGCACTACGGCAGGCAGCCGAGGCCTGCGCCCGGTTCCTCGGCGACGCGCAGCGCATCCTGGTGCTCGTGAACGACTACACGCGTCCCACTCCCAACGCGCCGATTCTCACAGCCCTGGAGCCGACGCTCCGCAACCGCGACGCGAAATACCTCGTCTGCCTCGGCACGCACCGCCCGCCAACCGAACCCGAACTCGCACGCATCTTCGGCCCCGACTTCCTCAACTCATCGCTCATCGCTCATCGCTCATCGCTTCTCTGCCACGACTCCAAAGACAACTCCCGCCTCTTCTTCCTCGGCAAGACCAGCTTCGGCACCGACGTCTGGCTCAACAAAGAGCTTCTCTGGGCCGACAAAGTCATCACCATCAACTCCATCGAACCGCACTACTTCGCGGGCTACACCGGCGGCCGCAAAGGCTTCCTGCCCGGGATTGCCGGGTACGACACCATCACCCAGAACCACAACATGGTCACCCGCGCAGGTTCGACGACGTTCGGACTCAAAGGCAACCCGGTGCATGAAGACATGACCGAAGCCGCCCGGATGCTCCCGCGCCCGGTCTTCTCCATCCAGCTCTCCCAGGACCGGAACCACAACCTACTCTCCATCCGCTGCGGCGACCTGTTCAAGTCATTCGACGAAGCCGCAGCCGACGCGCACACGGTCTTCGCCGTGCCGGTGAAAGAGAAGGCTGACATCGTCCTCAGCGTGCTGGGCCCGCCCTCGAACATCAACTTCTACCAGGCCCAGCGGGCGGTCGAATTCGCCCGGCCCGTGCTCAAAGACCCGTCTGTTCACATCACCGTCTCGGCCTGCTACGACGGCGTCGGCAACGACAGCTTCATCAAGGTCTTCCAAGGCTGCTCCTCCCCCTCCGAGATTCTGCAATCTGCAACCTGCAATCAGCAATCTGAAATCTCCTCTCCCTCCTCCCCTTCCTCCTCGACTTCCGTCACTCATCACTCCTCCCTCCTCTCTCCTCACTCCTCTCTCCTTGGTTGGCACAAATCCGCCCGCCTTGCCCAGATAATGCAGACTGCTGACCTCTACACGGTGATGGGAATAGACGACGCAGTCGTGAAGAGCGTCTTCATGCACCCCTACAAGACCGCGCAGGCCGCGCTCGACGCGGCCTTTGCCAAACTCGGCAAAGACGCCCGCGTCTACATCATCCCCGACGCCGGCGCCGTCGTCCCGGTCCTCTCCTAGCCCGAGTTCCAGCAGACGCATCCGCAGATCACGCAGACGACGCAGATTGTCTGGATTCTAACCGGGCTAGTAGCTTACGGCTTGAAGCTGGTGGCTACCTCTGAATGACGACCTTGGTGACGCTTGGCGCACCACGCTCTGCGCCTGACGCCTGACGCAGGAAGTAGACGCCGGGTGGCAACGCCCGCACATCATTTCCCCCAGAACGTAGGTCCTGCACCCTACGGCCAGTGGCGTCCAGAAGCACGGCTGGCGACAATGGAATTGGATCTTGTTCTGTCGGTACGTGGAGGACACGTCGCACGACGGTCGCCAAGCGTCGCCGCCGAACTTCGTAGCGTGCAGCCTCCTCGACTCCGCCGCCGCTGTCTCGGATGATGGACACGTTGCCGCTACGGTGGTTCAACGCATAGACCTTGTTGCTGACACTGTTCCAAATGAGGTAGGCTGGGGCGCGCCCGACTCGGATTTGGGCGATGTATCCGCCGGATGCACAATCCCAGACGTCGACTGAGTCAGATGCGACTGCCGCGTAGACCTTGTCATTCGTCGCATTGTAGCAGACGTCGCGCACGGGAGAGCTTCTGACCAACTCCATTATCGAATCGGTCTTTGCATCCATCACCCACATCGCTCCAGGATTTGCGCTCAGTGCCAAGTAGAGCCTGTCATGTCTCTGGCTGAAGCAGGCGCCACTCCAGCACGACACGAAGCCGGGCAGGTCAATCGTGCGGACTATTGTATCGGCGGCGCCGTCCACGACTGCGATCTCGCCGTATTGCCCGATGTCGCAATAGACCTTGTTGTAAAGCGGACTGCTGAGGATGTCCCAGCAGCCGCCTCGGGTTCCCGGTACAGTGTCCACAATCGTGTCAGGCCCACAGGCGATTGCCCGGATGGAGTAGTGGGGCGAGTGATCCTCGAAGCCGCAGTACAGCTTGTCTGCCATACCGTGGTATCCTTGCGACTGGAGCGGTCCGGGCAAGACCACTTTTGACCGCACGCTGTCTGTCGCGCAGTCGATAACATGCACACTCGGGTCCGGTCCCGCCGCATTGGAGCAGTAGATCCTATTCTGCACCGGGCTGTACGATATGAACGTCGGCAGCGTGCCGGCCGGGATCCGAGCTACAACCGAGTCGGTGGCACAGTCTATCACCGTCACCCGGCCCTCCAGCTGACTCGGGCAGTAAACCTTGTCCGCGCCCGAGGCATAGCAGAGGGCGTAGGCGCCGTAGCCGGCTCGAATGTTGGCAAGCACCTGGTTGGTCACGCCATCTATCACGGAAACCAGTCCGCTCGGGCCGTGTGTGACGTAGACCTTGTTGCGCGTCGGGTTGAAGCAGGACAGGGCGGGCCGGCTACCAACGGCAACCCTGGTGGTTACGGAGTCGCCCACAATCACTGCCAGATCGTCGCTTCCGTGGTTCACGCTGTAGACCTTGCCCTGCTGTGAATTGGGATAGAGAGCTACAGGAGCGATGCCAGCCGTGAGGACGGCCACGATCCTGTTGTCCTCGCAATCGATGACCACGATGTCCCCGTCATTCTCGCCGGCGCAGTAAAGTCTGTCGTCTGGAGAGTCACACCACAGTGACTTCGCCCCGAAAAGCGAAACTTGCAGTCGATCGACCAGTGCCAGGGTGGTCGCGTCCAGCACGTACACGCTGTCGTACGACCGGGCGCAGTACAGCCGGTTGCGCTGGGAGTTGTAGCTCAATGCGACGATCCCGCTAACCGGAGTCGTGGCCATGATGGTGTCCGAACTGGCATCCACGCTCAGGACCTCATTGCCGCTGCCTATGAAAACCCTGCCCCCGGATGTATCATAGCACATCGCCATCGGGTAGCTCGTTAGCGGGAACCTCGCACAAACTGTGTCGGCCTTGCAGTCCACGGCGGCCACCTCGCTCATGTACTTGCCGCCGCAGTACACGCGGTCGTACTCAGCCGCGCATACCAACATCGAGGCACGGTACACTGTCTGGATGATCCCCGTCACGCTGTCTGATGAACAGTCAACGACTGCTACTGCGGAGTCAACATTCAGCTCCAGGTAGACCTTGTTCCGCGCTCCATTCCAGCAGAGCCCGAAGTTGGGGTCGCACGGCAACTGCACTTCCGCCACGACCGAATCGGACGCTGCGTCAATGACGCTGACTATGCTATCCCAGTAGTTGATCGCGTAGACCTTGTTGTCGATGGAGTCATAGCAGAGAGCGGATATGGCCGATGGTACAGCTATGCGCTTCACCCGTTGGTCCGTCGTGCCATCGATCACCACTACCCAGCAGTCCTGGCCGACTCGCCTAGAACCATACTCGTCGATTCCCCCGCTCACGTAGACCTTGCTGCTCAAAGGGCTGTAGGTTATGCATGACGGATAGGGCAACACTGACAGCGAATCCGGGAGATAGACCGTCTCCTCCAGCCACTGGGCATGGACGGCTGTCACAAGGCAGCCCAACGCAAGCAGCACGAAAGCACACTTCATAGTACCTCCCGAGTGGTCAATTATCGGCCGCTACCGTGGCTTGTCAATGCCAAGTCGAGTTCCGGCGTCCGCCGAACGCGGGCGGGGTCCGGCAGCCAGACCCCGCCCGCAGTTCGCTTCCGGCTCCGGCCGTCAGCCGTCCTAAGGGGCAACCGGCGCGACGACGTTGAAGACGTCGGTCCGGATGGCCTGCAACACGGCCT